>DAOTYZ010000161.1:0-2399 GCA_034434555.1 Candidatus Roseilinea sp. | reverse complement strand
GAGACAAGGGATACCTATCGAGGGCGCTAAGAGATCAACTCTGGCGCATGTTCAACGTGCAACTGATCACCGGCATTCGCGCTAACATCATGCTGCCGCTGCTGGACAAGCTTTTACTCCGCAGGCGGGTAATCGTCCGTTGACCAGTTCCTCGCAGATTGAGCAATCGCAGCCCTGTCAACTTTGTGGTCGACGTATTGTGCGGGCTGATCGCATATTGCAGGAAGCCGTCGCTCAATCTAGCTGCCTTGGCCGGTTAATCCGAACTCACGTTAACGTAATGCGCTCAGCGCGCGGGCATGTCAGGAGACTATGCGGACTAAAAGGAAAGGATACGAGCTTGCGCTCGAAGGCCTGCCGCCTCTGCTTCTTCCGGCGTGCAAAACTAGTGGTCGCCTTCTTCGGGTTTAATGTCCGTGGCGCACTTTAAATCAACGGGAAGCCCAACAGGAACGCTGGCCCGACGTGCTCGATCTTGCGCGCGGCCAGCGTCGCAGCGTTCCGCGCTGCTGTGAGCGCGTCCTCGCCGCGCGCCAAGCCGGCCAATGTCGCCCCGCAGAAAGTGTCGCCCGCGCCCGTTGGATCCACTTCAACAGCGGGATCCGCGGGCAAAGGCGTGGCTTGGTCGCCGGCGATCACGATCGCCCCCCGCCGGTCAAACGTGATGAATAGCAGCGCGTTGTCGCGGGTGCGGGTGGCGATCCGCCCTGCCACGCGCAGCGAGCCCCACAGGCCGACCGCCTCGTTCTCGTTCATGAAGAACAGGTCGGCCTGCTCGAAGATCGCGCGCACGGTGGCCGGCTCGCTTTGCACGATGCGGTAATACGTGCCGGCGCTGATGCGCGCTGCGCGCCGCGCGCGACAGGCGCGCAGAAAGTCCAGCATCTTCTGCGCCGAGCTGAGCGCAGCGATGTGCACCACGGCGAACTCTGAGAGGTCAATGGGCAGGTTATCCACCGTCAGTTGCGCCTCCGCGCCCCAGGACGCGCCCATCAGCGTGGCCTTGCCCTGGCCATGATGGGTGATCTCCAGGCGCGGCAGGTCTTCGGGAGGCACTTCCGGGCCGAGCCAGGTCAGGCGTTGCGCGACCGGTTGGAGCACCGGCGGGATGGGATTGGGTTTTGGCCCCAGCAACACGACTTGCGCGCCAGCGTAGTGCGCGGCCAGCGCAGTGTAGAGGCCAGCGCCGCCAATTGTGTGGTAAGTCTGCCCGCCAATGTGTAGCGTGTCGAGCGAGGCGCAGCCGATCACCAGGATGCGAGGCGTCATGAGATTGCCGACTATACGACGGCGCTGTTCACTACAATCGGTGCTGATGGATGCGAAAGCGGAGGTCCGCCAACGCGCGCGGGCGGCCCGCGACGCGCTGCCGGCCGCCGTGCGCACGGCATGGTCGGAGCGCATCTGCGCGCGCGTCCTGGCCTTGTCCGCCTATCGCCGGGCACAGGTAATTCACGTCTTTCTGCCCATCCATGGCGAGGTGGACACCCGCCCGATCATCGTCCAGGCGTTGGCTGACCGCAAATGCGTGGCTGTGCCGGCCTTCGCGCCGGGCGAGCCGTGCGCTGTGCGCCTGACTACGCTGGACGAAGCCAGCCTGCCGCCTGGCCGGTGGGGTCTGCCACTTGACCGCGAGCGGCTGATCGCGCCTGACCGAATTGACCTGGCGCTGGTGCCGCTGTTGGCCTATGCCCCCGTCGGCGCATCCGGTAAGCTGGCCCGGCTGGGTTACGGCAGCGGCTACTACGACCGCTTCCTGCGCATGCTGCGCCTCGATGTCCCCAAGGTCGGCCTGGCCTTCAGCGTCCAGCGCGCTGCCGAGGTCCCGCTCGCGCCGCACGACGTGCTCTTGGACGCGGTGATCACCGAGCAGACTTGAGCATGGCTTGGCTTTGTTGGCGCACGGCTTCGTAGAGCGCGGCTGCGCCGGCGGCTGCTGCGTTCAGCGAACCGACCCGCCCGCGCATCGGCAGGCGGGCTACGACATCGGCCTTCTCGCGCAGCAGCCGGCTGACGCCTTCGCCTTCGCTGCCGATGACGAAGGCCAACCCGCCGCGCAGGTCAAGCTCATAGAGCGTCTGCTGGGCCTCGCCGTGCAGCGCCACCACCCATACGTCACGCGCCTTGATTGCTTCTACAGCGCGCGCCAGGTTCACGACCTGGGCGATCAGCATGTGCTCGGTTGCGCCGGCTGAGGCGTTGACCACAGCGGGCGTGACGCTCGCGCTGCGGCGCGCGCCGATCACCACGCCATGGACGCCGGCGGCCTCTGCCGTGCGGACCAGGTTGCCCATGTTGTGAGGGTCCTGGACGCCGTCCAAGATCAACAGGAAGGGACGTTCGCCGCGCGCTTGCGCCAGGGCAAAGCAGTCATCCAAATCCGCATATGGGTATTCCCC
>DAOTYZ010000160.1:0-7402 GCA_034434555.1 Candidatus Roseilinea sp. | reverse complement strand
GCCACCAGCAAGCCGGCCAGGCCGGCCATCGCCCCGCATAGCACGTAGGCCAGGATCAACGTGCGATCCACGTTGATGCCGCTCACGCGCGCCGCCTGTGGGTTGCCGCCGATGGCGTAGATATGCCGGCCGGTGCGCGTGTACTGCAAGAAGACGAAGAAGCCAAAGTACAGCAGCGCGACGATGACCAGGCTGACCGGGATCTGCACGTCGCCGATGGGGATGCTGCCGGCACCCCAGAAGCGCACGATCTCCGGCAGGCCGCTCACCGGCACGCCGCCGGAGACCAGGTTGCCCACACCGCGCGCGATGTTCAGCGTGCCGAGCGTGACAATGAACGGATGTGGCAAGTGGAGTTTGGTCAGGCCAAGGCCATTGATCAACCCGACGGTCATCCCGATCAGGATGGGCAACGGCACTAACAGGAGTGGCGGGAAGCCATCGCGCGCCAGCACCGCCGTGGTCATCATCGCCAGCGCCAACACCGACCCCACCGAGAGGTCAATGCCGGCGGTCAAGATCACCACGAACATGCCGATCGCCAACACAGCGTTGGCGGCATTCTGTCCGGGCAGGTTCGAGAGGTTGCGCCAGGTGAGGAAGACATCCGGCTGGGTGATCGTGCCGATCAAGAGCATGACCAACACCAGGAAGAGGATGCCGAAACGATCAATATAGGGAATCAGGCGCACGCGCAGGCTGCGCTCGCGCGCCGTCATCGGGGCTTCGGAAGTGGTCGTGGTCATCAGTTCAAGTCGAAGATCTTGGCAGCTTGGGCGGCGGGCGAGCGATTGCCCATGATCCAGCCGATCACCTCATTGCGGTTGGTCTCGGCCAGTGGCGCCTCGGCAAAGTTCCGCCCGCGGAAGAGGGCCATGACCCGATCGCAGACGTAGAAGATGTCGTCCAAGCGATGGCTGATCAAGATGACGCCGATGCCATGGTTCTTCAAGTCCTTGATCAAGTCGAGCACCTTGCGCACTTCTTTGACGGCCAGCGCCGCGGTCGGCTCGTCCATGATGACGACCTTGGCATCGAAGGCGGTCGCGCGGGCGATCGCGACGGCCTGGCGCTGGCCGCCGGAGAGCTCCTCGACGCGCTGGCGGACGCTCTTGACCTCGATCTTGAGCTTGTCGAGGTGCTCTTTGGCCCGGCGCAAGCTCTCGGCGTTGTTGATGAACTGAAACGGCCCAAAGCGACGCACCCGTTCGCGGCCAAGGAAGATGTTCTCGTCAATCCGCAGGTTGCCGGCCAGGGCCAGGTCTTGATACACCATCTCGATACCCATCTCGCGCGCGTCTCGTGGGCTGGAGAAGTGCACCAACTTGCCATCCACAAAGATTTGGCCGGCGTTCGGCGGATACAGGCCGGCCAGGATCTTCATCAATGTGGACTTGCCGGCGCCGTTATCGCCGACCACGCCCAACACCTCGCCGCGATAGAGCTTGAGATATACGTCTTCTAGGGCGGTCACTGCGCCAAAGTACTTGCAGATGCCCCGCGCCTCGATCACCGGTACTTCCCGCTGTTCTTGCGACATGCGACCTACTCCTCTGCGTTCAGATACCCAATCCGCGTAAGAATTGGCGGTTGCGCCATGCGCTCTCCTTCGGCGTGCCCATGCCCGGCAGCACGTCTTGTTCTACGGTGACGTAGCCGCGGTAACCGTGGGCGTCCAGCCAGGCGATCACCTGGTCGAAGGGTACACAACCTTGGCCCAATTCGCAAAACAGCCCATGCCGCACGGCGGTGTGATAGTCCCATTCGTCGCGCGCGGCGCGAGCAGCGACTTGTGGTGAGCAGTCTTTGAGATGCACATACCGTATGCGCGGCCAGAACGCTTGTAACCCGCGCATGACCTCCGCTGCGCTGGGGTTGCCGCTGCCAAAGGCATAGTGGCCGGTGTCGAACACCAAGCCCACTGCGCCGGGGTCAGTGAGGGCCAACAAGCGCTCGATCTCGGTGGGCGTCTCGACGAACCCGGCGCAGTGATGATGAAAGACGACGCGCAGGCCGGTCTGCGCCGCGACAGCCCGCGCAATGCGATTCACCCCATCGGCGAAGACGCGCCAGCGCGCCTCATCCAACATCAGCGCTGGGCCGACGCGGCCGGCGTGTTGGGCGCGGATTGGATCGGCGGCGTTGTCATCGCTGAGCACGAGAAAAGGCGGGTAGTCTGGGTCCGCCACGGCTGCCAGCAAGCCGGCTATCCGCACGGCGCGCGCCTCGCCCTCAGCATGGGCGGCTGGGTCGGCGAAGCGCACCGGCACGAACGCGCCGGTCATCGTCAGGGCGCGCTTGCGCAGCTCGGCGCGCAGCATCTCCGGCTCGGTCGGCATGAAGCCCCAGTCGCCCAGCTCAGTGCCGCTGTAGCCCGTCTCAACCATCTCATCCAGCACCTGGGCGAACGGCAAGCGATCCGAGCGGAACCCCTCAAACTCCAGCGTGCCCCACGAGCAGGGCGCATTGCCAACTCGGATGTCGGTGTGCGCGTGCATGGTCAAAAGATCCGCTCCATCGCGCGCATGCGCTCCCAGTCCTGGCGCGCCGCGCGCACCGCCGGCGTCTCGCTTACCTCGGCCACCGGCACGTCCCACCAACCGTAGCTCGGCACGCTCTCGTAGCGATCAACTTGCACATACACCACCGTCGTCGTCTCCGTCTGCTTGGCTGCTTGATAGGCAGCGACAAACTCATCGTAGCAATGCGCCTGGAAGACGATCGCGCCCAGGCTGCGCGCGTTGGCGGCCAGGTCCACCGGCAGGGGTTGCACGTCGTCCTTCAGCTCGTCGCCCGGCAGCCGGCCATTGACCGGATACACGTAGCGCGTGCCGAAGCCCTCTTGGCCTAACGCGCGGCTCAAGCTGCCGATGCTCTTGAAGCCCTGGTTATCCACCAGCACGATGATCAGCTTGTAGCCTTCCTGGATCGAGGTGATGATCTCCTGCGCCATCATGAGGTAGCTGCCGTCGCCCACCAGCACGGTGACCTCGCGCTCCGGCGCGGCCATCTTTACGCCAAGCCCGCCGGCGATCTCGTAGCCCATCGTGCTGTAGCCATACTCCAGGTGATAGTGCTTCGGGTGGCGCGCGCGCCACAGCTTGTGCAGGTCACCCGGCAAGCTGCCGGCGGCGTTGACGATCACCCCCTGCGGGTCGCTGAGTGCATTGATCGCGCCGATGATCTCGCCCTGGCTGGGCAGCGGCGCATGGCGGATCGCATAGATGCGATCCACCTCGCGCGCCCAGTCCGCGTGCCACTGCCTGGCCTGCGCCTCGTAGTCCGGCGCAACCCGCCAGCCTTCCAGCGCAGCGGAAAGCTCCTCCAGCGTCGCGCGCGCGTCGCCGACCAGGGCGAGCGCGGAGTGTTTATAGGCATCGAACTCGGCCACGTTAATGTTGATGAAGCACACGCTCGGATCCTGGAAGGCGGTCTTGCTGGCGGTGGTGAAGTCGCTGTACCGGGTGCCGATGCCGATCACCAGGTCGGCCTGGCGCGCACATGCGTTGGCCGCGGGGGTGCCGGTCACCCCCACCGCACCCAGGTTGAGCGGGTGGTCAAAGGCCAGGCTGCCTTTGCCGGCCATCGTCTCGCCGACGGGGATGCCGGTGGCGTCCACGAAGCGCCGCAACGCTTCGGTTGCCTCTGAATAAATGACTCCGCCGCCGGCGATGATCATCGGGCGCTTGCTCCGGCGAATCACCTCTGCCGCGCGGGCCAGCGCCTGGCGGTCGGGCCGATTGCGCGGCACGTGCCAGAGGCGGTCGCGGAAGAAACTCGCGGGGTAATCGAACGCCTCGGTTTGCACATCCTGCGGCAGGGCCAGCGTGACCGCGCCGGTCTCCGCCGGGCTGGTCAGGACGCGCATCGCCTCCGGCAAGGCGGTGAGCAACTGATCCGGACGGTTAATGCGGTCCCAGTAGCGGCTGACCGGCTTGAAGCAATCGTTGACGGAGATGTCCTGGCTGTGCTCGCTCTCGAGCTGCTGGAGCACGGGCGCGACGTTGCGGCGGGCGAAGATATCGCCGGGGAGCAGCAGCACCGGCAAGCGGTTGATCGTGGCAGCCGCTGCGCCGGTCACCATGTTGGTCGCGCCAGGACCGATGGAAGAGGTGCAGACCAGCGTCTGTAAGCGGTTCTTCATCTTGGCATAGGCCGCAGCCGTGTGCACCATGGCCTGCTCGTTGCGGGCCAGGTAGTAACGAAAGTCCGGGTTCTCTCGAAGCGCCTGGGCGACGCCGGCGATGTTGCCATGGCCAAAGATGCCGAAACAGCCGGCGAAGAAGGGCTGCACGCGCCCATCGCGTTCCACGAACTGATGCTTCAGGAACTTGATCAGGGCCTGGGCGACGGTCAGGCGAAGCGTGGTCATCTCACTCACCTCCTTGTGCGCGCGTCCTCATAATCCACCTCTCGACTCGACAAACGCCATCGCTTCCGCCAGCGTGGGCATGAAGTTGGCGCAGCCTTGCTTGGTGACCAAGATGGCGCCGCAGGCGTTGGCCAGCCGGGCGCTTCGATACCAGTCCCAGCCATGCACGTAGCCGTAGATCAGGCCGGCGGCGAAGGCATCGCCCGCGCCCAGGACGTTGACCACCTCCACCGGAAAGGCCGGCGCGTCCACAACCGCGCCAGCGAGCAAATACACCTGTGCGCCTTGGGCGCCGCGCTTGCGCACCACCGCTTGCACGCCCCTGGCGAGGATGGCCTGCACCGCCGCCTCGGCATCGCCGGCGACGCGGGCATCGCTGACTTGTGAATGAGAGACGGTCACCTGGCTGAGGTCGGTGAGCGTGGTCGCCTTCAATTCGTCGTCGGTGCCGATCACGATGTCCACGGTGTGAAGGGCGGCGCGAACGGCCACGCCGAAGGCGCGCGGGTCGTGCCACTGGTCAGGCCGAAAGTCCAAGTCCAACACGACGCAAACCCCGTTGCGCCGCGCCAGCTCGGCGGCGAAGAGCGTAGCGCTGCGGGCCGGTTCTTTGGCCAGGTTTGTGCCGGCGAATTGGAAGACCTTACTCTGCGCAATCGGGGCGGCCAGCACGTCGTCAATCGTCAGCTCAGCGTCGGCGCAGTTGTCGCGGTAGTACACCAACGGGAAGCGATCGGGCGGCTCGATGCCCAGCAGCACAGCGCTGGTGCGCCGGCCTGGCTTGCGCGGGATGTAGCGCGTCTCCACCCCTTCTTTGTCCAGGAAGTGCAGGACGAAGTCACCCACCGGGTCAGCGCCCACGGCGGTGAGCAGCGCGCTGCGCAGCCCTAGCCGGCGCGCGCCGACGCTGATGTTGGTGGGCGAGCCGCCCACGAAGGCCGCGAAGCGCGTAATCGCCACAAACGGCGCGCCGATGTCATCGCTGTAGAGGTCTATGGAAGACCGGCCCATGTGGAAGGTGTCGTAAGGCGGCGTCATCGCTCCAGTGGGTAGATCGGCAGGCGAGGGTCTTTGGCGCGATAGGTCTGCTTGACCCACGCGAAGCGCGGGTCTTCGGAATTGGCCAGCGATTGGGCGCTGCCGGCCAGCACGTTTAGGTAATACGTCGTGTATCCCGGCGGGCTGGCCACCGGGTGATAGCCCTCCGGGACCAGCACGATGTCGTTTTGCCGCGCCAGGATGAGGGCGTCAATCGGCGCGCCGGCGCGATGCAAGGGCGATTCCGGGTCGGTGTAGATGCGCTGGTAGGCGTAGCCCTCGGGACGGTCGAACTTGTAGAAATACACCTCCTCCAGGTCGGCCTCGACGACCTGCCCTTGGGCGTCCACCTTGTGGCAGTCGTGCTTGTGCGGCGGATAGCTGCTCCAGTTGCCGCCGGGGGTGTAGACCTCCACCACCACCAAGCGCTGACAGGCGAAGCCAGGCGGGATGATCGTGTTGACCTGGCGGGTGCACTGATCGCCGCCGCGAATCTCCACGACGACGTCCTTCGGCGCGATCAGGCGCGGCGGATAGTCGCGCTCGGCGGATGCCCAGGCCAGCGCGAACTCGGCATCGGTCCTCGCCGTGATCGTGAAGCGCGCACGGCGCGGCAGGTAGAGCGCGAAGGGCAGGCCGGCGAACACCGATTCCCGCCGGCCAACATCTCGCCACGCGCCAACGTTGGAAGAGACATCTACGCTGCCGGAGAGCATGACCACCGCCAGCTCGCGTTCGCCGTTCTCGGAGGTGTGCGTTTGGCCGGCTGAGAGGCGGCGCACTTCCACATGGAGGAATTGCCAACCTGCTTGTTGAGGGGTGACGCGCGTGATAAGCCCAGGCTCACCGTTGCACAGCGGATGAACGACCAAGCGCGCAGCGTCGTATCTCATCGTTATTGACGCGCCTATTATGCGCGCTTTCGCTCCGAAAGCAAATCGCCCTCTTTGGCTTTCGAAACGCCAAAGCCAGGCAAGCTGGGAGCGCTCAGGCGCATTCATCAACCGGGGCGCGGGCCGCTCGCTCGCCATGTTAGCCTGTCATGCTAAGCGAAGCGAAGCATCTAAGCTGCTGCGTTGACTAGGGTGCTGGTCACGCCAAGCGCACGAGGTCACGCGCCGCAGATCTAAATGCCCTTGAGCGCTCGGGGAGTGCTCAACTTTGGTTAGCCATATATACTGCCCCCGAGGAGCATGTTTTCATGACGATCATCATTATCGGGATAGCGGTTGCCGTCCTCCTCATCGCCGCCGGCGGGGTGACGATCTATAAGCGACAGCAGATGGCCGTCCAAACGACGACGTTTGAGGGCAGCAGAACGGACATCAACATCGGAGCAAGCGATGAAGAGGAAGCCAACATCGGGGTCAGCGCGGAAGTTGATTACTTTAAGGGCAAGCAAGGCGAGGCTCAGTTTTACGCCGAGATGAGCACGGCGGAGATGCTCGACCTGGTCAAACAGGGCCGCTGGGACGCGGCTTGGCCATGGGTCATTCTAAACATTGGCGTGCTGATGATGGTCGTGTTCTTGCCGTTGCTGATCGGCACGTTGGCCGGCTGGCCCGAATCTACTCGCTGCCTGGTCGCCGTGCTGTTCATCGCCGGCGCGTTGTTTGCGGCCTGGCCACGCCGCAACAAATCATGACCGGTGCGGGCGCGTCACGATGCGCCCCGACGCCGGCGCTGGTTGACTGCCTCGTAGATCACGATCGCGGCGCTGGCAGCGACGTTGAGGGAATTGATCCGCCCGAACATTGGGATGCGCACAGCGACATCAGCCTCTTCCAGCCAGCGCGCCGATAGGCCGTATTTCTCCTCACCAACGACGATCGCACAGGGGCGCACGTAGTCGCACGCGATGTAGTCCAGCGCTGGCCGGCCGCGCACGTCATGCGGCGTGGTGGCCACGATAAGGACGCGCTGCGCGCGCAGCCAACGGATGGCCTCGGCGCTGGTGCATTGCGCCACCGGCACGCTGAAGAGCGCCCCCTG
>DAOTYZ010000159.1:0-11963 GCA_034434555.1 Candidatus Roseilinea sp. | reverse complement strand
GAGCTGCTCGAGCTGCAGCGCGAGGCCGAGGAACGCGCCAAGCGCGCCGCCGACGCCTTCCGCGAGCAGATCGAGAAGGAGTGGCGGCTGTTCGCCATCGCACAGGATGAGAAGTGGTTCGACCGCGACCGGCGCTACAGCGAGCTGGAGCCGCGGGTCGCTGAGCTGGAGGAAGAGCTGCCCAGGCTTCAGCCGCAGATCAGCGCGCTCATCGAGCTGCTCGAGGCGTTCGCTAAGGCATACGCCGAAGCCGGCCGCGAGTGGCTGGCGGAGTCCAATCGACTGATTGACCAGATCAAAGCGCTCGTGCCCAGCGAGGTCAAGCCATCCCGCCGCCAGCGCAAAAAGCGCCAGGCGCAGGCTGCCCCTCAGCCGGAGACCAGCGATGGCGTTGACCTCTCTGCTGACCTGATCGAGTAAACCATGCGCGTCGTCGCCACCGCCGGCCATGTGGATCACGGCAAATCTACCCTGGTGCGCGCGCTCACCGGCATTAACCCCGACCGCCTGCGCGAAGAGCAGCAGCGTGGCATGACCATTGACCTGGGCTTTGCCTGGCTGACCTTGCCCAATGGCGAGTCGGTGGGGATAGTGGATGTGCCAGGCCATGCTGACTTCATCGAGAACATGTTGGCCGGCATCTGCGGGGCAGATGCAGTGCTGTTGGTGGTGGCTGCCGACGAGGGGCCGATGCCCCAAACGCTTGAGCATCTGGCCATCCTCGCTTTGCTGGGAATCCCAACCGGCTTGGTCGCGCTGACCAAGGCCGATCTAGTGGCGGACGCGACTTGGCTTGGGCTGGTCACCGATGACATCCGACGGGCGCTGGCCGGCACGCCCCTGGCCGGCGCGCCGATCGTGCCCGTGAGCGCGAAGACCGGCCAGAGGCTGGATGACCTGAGGGCGACTCTCGCCGACGTGCTGGCCCGCGCGCCGGCGCAGCGCGACCTCGGACGTCCCCGTTTGCCCGTCGATCGCGTCTTTGTCTTGTCTGGATTCGGAACGGTGGTCACCGGGACGCTGCGCGACGGCGTCTTTGCGGTGGGGGACGAGGTCGAAGTTCACACCCAGCGCGGCGAGGTCTTGCCCGCGCGCATTCGAGGGTTGCAAACGCATAAACAGAAGATCCCTCGCGCCCAGGTCGGCAGCCGTCTGGCTGTGAACCTGGCCGGCGTCGAGGCTGCGCGCCTCGCGCGCGGCAGCGTGGTGGCCAAGCCAGGCGCCTATGCGCTGACGACCCTGGCCGATGTGCACCTGGAAGTTCTAGACGAGGCGCAGCAGCGCGCGTTTGGCCTGCGCCGAGCGATCGCGCTGCGCCATCAAGCCAGCGTGAAGGTCTTCAGTGGTGCTGCGCACAGCATGGCAAACGTGCGCTTGTTAGAGGGCGATAGCCTCGCGCCAGGTACGGCGGGCTGGGTTCAATTACAGCTTGCCGCGCCGATGCTGCTGGCAGCGGGCGATCGCTTCGTCCTGCGCTGGCCATCGCCTGCTGTGACGATAGCCGGCGGCCTGGTCGTAGATCCGCACCCGCCCCGGCTGCATCGGCGGCGGGCCGGGCGGGTTGATCCCGCTGTGTTGTCGTGCTTGGCGACGCTGAAGGATGGCACGCCGGCAGATAAGCTGGCCCAGGCAATCGGGAGGCTGAAGGTTGCGACGCTGGATGAGCTGAGGGCCAACGCGCAACTCGACGATGCCGACTTGCGCGCCGCGTTGTATGCGTCCTCGGCTCAAGGGAAGGTGCTCGTCACGCCCGATCCCAGAGGCGCGTCGAGCGTGGTGTGGAGCGCCGAGGCACTGCGCGATGCGCACCGTCGCGCGGTTGCGATCTTGGAAGCGTTTCATCAGGCCCATCCACTGGCCGAGGGGATGCCCCGCGAGGCATTGCGCAGCCGGCTGGTGCTGTCGTCGCCCGCGTTTGAGGCACTGTTAAGGCGCTACAGTGACCCTCTCACCGCTGATGGTTTGCTGGACGCCGGCGGGCTGGTGCGCCTTGCATCGCACACTATTCGATTAACGCCGGAGCAGCAAGCGGCGATTAACACATTGCTCGAGCGCTGCCGGGCGCATCCCTGGGCGACGCCTTCGGTGAAGGAAGCGCGCGCGATGGTTGGCGAGCAAATTTATGAGCTGCTCCTCCGCCAGCGCTTGATCGTGCAATTGAACGCCGAGGTGATGCTCTTGATGGAGACCTACGAGCAGGCGCTGCGGGACGTTCGCGCGCTCATCACCCAGCGCGGACAGATCACCGTTGCCGAGGTGCGCGACCACTTCGCTACGACGCGCAAGTATGTCCTTGCGCTCCTGGAGCACTTCGATGCCCAAGGCATCACGCAGCGCATGGGCGACGTTCGCCTGCTCAAAGCGACGAACGGGAAAAACGAAGAAGCCGGCACCTAGCGCCGGACCCCCCGGGGCAGTGCAGCGCCCGCCTGCACTGCCCCATCCGCCGTTGTCACTCCTGCGGCTTCACTTGACCGCGATCTTGATTTGCTTCGGCTTGACCACCTCGGCCTTCGGAATCGTCAAGGTCAGCACGCCGTTCTCGAACTCGGCCTTGGCCTTCTCAGCCTCGACCTCGGTCGGCAGTTGGATGCTCCGCTCAAACGAGCTGTAGCGGATCTCCCTGCGCAGCCAGCGGCTCTTGTCGTCCTTGGTCTCCTCCTCCTGCTTCCATTCGCCGCGCAGCGTGAGCACGCCGTTCTCTACCGTCACGTCCACGTCCTCTGGCTTCCAGCCCGGCAACGCAGCCTTCACGGTGAAGCCTTCAGGCGTCTCCATCACGTCCACCGCCGGCATGTTGAACCCATCGTCAAACCAGCGCGCGGTGCTGACGAACGCATTGCGCATCAGTTGATCCATCGCCTCGCTGAGCGCCAGCATCTCACCAGCCGGATTCCACGTCCTGCGAATCAGGTTTGCCATATCACATCCCTCCTTTGGCTTAATTCTGCCCCTAGGGTAGGGAAGGGACGTTAGAGAGGAATAGGCGAGGTGCTAAAGATTTGTAGGAAGCGAGGTTGATTCACTCTGCTGGGCGGACGATGAACCGCGTCGGCAAAAGGATCGAGGCGAAGCGCTCCTCCGCCGGCGGCGAGGCGAAGGCCGGCGTGCGCCGCTGGGTCAGCGGGTCATACAGGCCAACGAACACCAGGTACTCGCCGGCCTGCGCGTCGGGCGGGATGTTCAACGGCATCCTGTCTTCCACGATCTGCCCGCGTTGCCAGCAGGTGGTGGGGTACTTTGAGCGCACCGGCATCTCGTCATGCTGGGCGATGCGCATCTGGTCCTGCGGGTCGGCGGCCACGTGGACGAAGGCTTTGTAAGCGTGCGGGATTGGCCGTTCTGAGACGCGCTCCCAGTAGAGGATGACTTGTCCTTCGCCCCCTGGTTTGGCCGGTTGAAGCTGATAAGCGCGCAGCGCGATCGCGCCGTCGCTCATGAAGCGCGTGTCAATCCGCACGGCCTCGGTGGGGATCTCGACGCGCGGATAACGCTCCGGCGTGATGCCGTAGTCAATCAGCACCCGCAGCACCCCGATCTGGACGACGCTTTGTAGCACGAGCAGCCCTAACACAATGGCCGCGCCCCAGCGCGGGAGCGCCGGCAGGATCACGCCCGTCGCGCCGAGGAAGAGCGGCACGAAGTAGAGCCACACGCGCCCGGTCTCGCTGCGCGCCACGTGGGCCAGGCTGAGCGCAGCGAGGGTGATCAAAGCAGCCGACGTGATGGGCAGCGCGCGCCGCCAACCGGCCGTCAGCGTCAGGCCGACCAGCGGCAAACCGGCCATCGTCAGCAGGTCCCACGGATGCCAGAAGACGAACGGCCAGAACGGGAACGCGATCCCCAGGTGGCTATCGAACACCACCTGATAAAGCTGAAAAGGGTCAAGCCCGCTCCACAGCCAGGCGGCCAGCCAAACCGTCGCTGCGCCGGCGGCCGCGCAGAGGATCGCGGCGACCCACGTGCGCCAGGCTTTCAGGAGGGTTGGCAGCGGCGACTGGCTGAGCAAGCGGGCGATGGTGTAAATGACCGCGATCAGGGCGATGGGCACCGCGCCATAGGTGATGAACGTGGCCAGCGAGAAGGCCAGGCCCGCCAGGCCGGCGTCGCGCAGGCGGCGCGCGTCGGCGAACCGCTCGCAGCACCAGAGGATCAGCGGCGTGAACAGCGCGACGCCGCGGTCGAACTGCGACACCCACAGCCCAAAGCCCGGCGTGAGGGCATATAGCCCAACGGCCCATCCCGCGCTGCGCGCGCCGGCCAGCCGCTTGAGCCAGGCATACAGCGGCCAGGCGACCAGCATAGCCAGGATCACCTCAACCGCCATCCCGAACAGCGCGCCGGCCAGCCAAGGCGCCGGCGCATCCTCGCCCAGCAATCCCAGACAGCTCTGCGGGCGCAGCCAGTCGGCAATCGCCTGGGTGAGCGCCGGCGGCAGATGCCGGAACAGGAACGTGCCGAGCGTGAAGATCAACGAGAGGGCGGGCGGGTGGCGGGATTGATGGACGGGGTAGGTAGGGGCGCGCTCGGCGTAGCGGCCGACGAAGTCGCGCACGTCCTCCACCGGCGCGCCGACCGTCCAGTAGCCGCCGGTGGCCCAGGCGAAGGTGCGGCGGGCGATGCCGGCGAACGGGTCGCCCTCGGTGATCGCCGTGGCGAGGAGCTGGATGGTCAGGCCGCCGGCGATGAACAACGCGGCGAGGCCGAGCGTTTGCCTCTTGCTGTTGTCTAGGGTGGGGTGGAGCAGCCGCCATAGCCCGCCGGCATAGCCGGCCAGCGCCAGCCCCAGGGCGAGCAGCAGTCCTCCGGGAGCGCTGAAGTTGCGCTCCCAGAGGATAAGCACATCTCGATGCGGGTAGAAGAGCAACGCAGCGACGTAGATGAGGGTGAGCGACGCTGCGGCGATGAGCGAGAGGTGGCTGGCTAGCCCCATGAGTGCGGGTGCGTGTTATTTCGCATAGGCAGATGTATCAAGCAAGGCAAGCGAAAGACCGCACCATGCTAAGAGGCACTCGCCAGCGCGCGCTCCAGATTCTCGCGCAACTGCTTATACGTGGCCTCGTTGATCTCCCCGTTGGCAAAGCGCACATCCAGGTTGACTAACGCCTGCTCGATCTGCGCCTTGCTCGGAGGGGCAGAGGAGGGTTGCTGTGGCTGTTGGGGTTGGGCTATGCCCTGGCGGATCGCGTCGGCCATCGCCTGGCCGATGCCGATGCCCGCGCCCAAGCCGGCGCCGATCCCGGCCCCACCGCCGCCCTCGTTGCGCGCTGCCTCGCGCATGGCCTGGCCGGCTTGGTACTGTGTGTACGTCGCGCCGACCGCGCCCATCGCGCTGCGCGTGGCGATCGCCTTCGCTGTCTCCTCTCCGGGCTGGATGCTGACCACGTAGACCTTGCGCAGAGCGATCCCCAGCGCCTCGAAATCGTCAGCGGCTTTGGCCTGCATGGCTGCGCCCAGGTCGGCCTGCAACGCGGCCAGGTCGAGCAACGAGCGGGTCTTCATCGTCGCGCCGAGCACGGTGGCGAGTTCGCTCACCAAAATGCCCCGCAGATAGTCCTGAATTTGGGTCGTGGTGTATATGCCCTGCACGCCGACGACCTGATTCACAAAGCGTTGGGGATCTTTGATCTGCATCGAATAGGTGCCGAAGGCGCGCAGTTGCACCATCCCCAGCACAGCGTCGGGGACGGTGATCTCGGCCGGCGTGCCCCATTTCATGTCCACGAACTCTTTGGTGGTGACGAAATAGACCTCAGCGGGGAAGGGGGTGCGGTCGTTCGTCGCCAGGCCGATCAGGTTAGAGAGCAACGGCAGGTTGGCCGTGGTGAGGGTGTGGCGGCCCTCGGTGAACATGTCCAGCGCCTTGCCGTCGCGGTAGAACACCGCCACCTGCGCCCCGCGCACGATCACCTGCGAACCCAGGCGGATGTCGCCGCTGCCCTGTTCCGGCACGCGCCGCACGATCTCGTTTGGCCCTTGGTCGGGCCACTCAATCACGTCAATAATTCGAGCCATTTGGAAATCCTCCTTTCGCTTATACGCCCGTCATCACCTTGTTGCGCTGGGCGAACAGGTCGGCCGTCGCCCGCACGGCCTGGTTGGCCTGGGCGAGCGCCGTTTGCAGCGCGACGGGGTCGCCGGCGGCGCGCTCCAGCGCGTCGAGCGCCGTTTTGATCTTCTCCAGCTCCCCCACCAATTGCTGGTCGAACGCTTCAAGCTGGTCGAGCTGTTCTTCCTTGACGCGCACGGCGTCGAAGAAGCCGGCGTAGCCCTGGGGCGCGTGGCGGATGCGGTCAATCAGCGTCTGGAGCGCGGTCTTCAGCGCGCCCAGCGCGCTCATCCATTCCACCCCCAGCGTCTCCAGGACGTGGTTTTGGACGGCGGTGATGCGGTCCAGCTGGATGGTGTAGTCGCGGACCAACGCCTCGCGCAACAGGCGGTCGGCCTCGCGGCGCATCTCCTTCTCCTTGTAGCCCTTGTAGCCGGGGAGATTGCCGAAGAAGGATTCGATCGCCCCGCGCTGCCTGCGGATGTTCTCGTAATTCGCGCTCATGCTCACTCCTTTTTTGCCTGCGTCACGAGATGGTGAAGATCTCGCTGCCGCAGTATGGACACTTGATCAGCCCCTTGCCGGCCAGGGTCAGCGGCCCGCCGCACTTTGGACACGTCCCGCCCTTGAGCTTTGATGCGTCGGTCGAGTAAAGGACGCCCGCCTCCCAGTCCACGTAGCCGCTGAACAGTTGCTTAGCGATTAAATCATAGATGAGCTGCTTCATCTCGGCCCGCGAGACCCCTAGCTCGACGGCGGCCATGGCAATGTCGGCCTTGCCCTGCGTCTGCACCAGGCCGAGCAACTTTTGTTGACGCTTGACCTGGACTTCCTCGGCGGCCTCCTGCCGGCCTTTGTTGAGGACGTAGATGCCGGCGCCGACCAGCGGCGCGGCGACGATGAAGACGAAGCCCAGCGCCAAGATGCGCCCGCCGGTCGTGCCGATCGAGCCGCCGAAGGCCCAGGCCGCGCCGATCAGGAAGATGCCGGCGCCGATCGCTGTCAGGATGTAACCAAGTGTTTTGCCTTGACTCACGGTTCACACTCCGCTCGTTAGCCGAAGCCCCCTCTGCCGCCGCCCGACCCGCCACCGCCGAAGCCCCCGCCGCCGCTCCAGCCGCGCCCGGCGCGACCTGTGTTGCTAGGGGCCGGCTGGCTGGTCAGCGTCGTCGCCACCGAATCAAACATGCTGGCCAAGCTGCGTTCAAGCGAGGCAATGCTCCCGCCGAGGCTGCGCTCCAGCCCCTCGATGCCGCCGCCAGCCCGCGCTTGGCCGCTGATGTCGCCGGCCTGGGCCGTCTGCGGCGCGGCGGGGACGCCCGCTGAGGAAGTCGGGACGTGGAGCGGCCGGTAGGGAGACATCGGCACATACCAGGGTGGGGGCGGTGCGTCAACCGTCGTGAACTTCCTCAGCCACGAGTGATCCAAGCCGAAGGCGATCGCGTAGGGCAGGTATTTGTCAAACAGGTCTTTGGCCTCCTGGAGCTTGGTGTACTTCTCGATGTTTTGTAGGTAGCGCTTAAAGGCCTCCGCGCGCATGCGCATCTCCGCGCCCTTGCGCGTGCGCAAAGGCATGGCGCGCGCCACCACGTAGAGCAAAAGGCCCGTCATGAGGAGCGCAGCGGGCAGGCAGATGCTGTACTCGGTCAGGTCGCTCAAGACGGACACGGCGATCACGAACAGGACTGCCGCGATGAAGATCACCAGGTTGGCCAACGCGCGATAGTGCTTGCGCGTCTGGTCGGGCGAGCGCGTGTAATAGCCGGCCTCGACCAGCGCCTCGTAGAGCGCGTTCTGTATCTTCGGAATCTCGGTGTAGAACCGATTGCGAAACTCGGAGAGGCTGTGGCGGCCCCGCGCTACCCCCAGTGCCGCGACCAGCGCCTGTTCGTAGGGTCGCAGCGCGACCTGGCCGAAGCGCTCGCCTGGCTCGATCTGCCAGTCACTGGTGGTCAGCAACCCGCCCATCGTCGGGCGGGCGTATTCGCTGATCTTGAGCACGCCGCGGCGGGCCAGGTCCACCAGGGTTGCCACGATGTCGCGGACGTCGGCGGTCTCGTCCACCAGCGTGCCGGCCAGGCCGGGCGAGAGGTCGGGCGGCGGCTCGGTGAGGTATTCGGCCACCAAGCCGACGTTCGGGTCGCGCCCGCGCGCATAGTAGAGGGCGATCACCGCCGCCGGCCCGCCGAGGAAGACCAGCAGGCCGGCCAGCAGGGCGATGAGGTCGTAGCGCGGCTTCTCGAACGCCTCGAAGCGCCGCCGTTCGTCGAAGGCGCGCTGCCAGGGCGGCGGCTCGCCGCTCACGATCCCGTGGGGAAACTGGACGCGCACTTCCATCTCACGCCCGCTGGGGATCGGCGCCAGCGCCTCGGCGGTAACGACGCCCTCGTTCAGCCCGCGCAGGTCAGCTTGGACGCCGTAGACCTCGGCGTTGGTCGCCGAGGCGCCAGCGGGCAGCCGCACGGTCACGCGCGCGTCCTGGACGGGAAAGCCGGCGCGGTCGGCATACACCGCCACCCAATAGACCTGATCGCCGTCTGGGTAGTAGCGCAGCGCGCCGGAGACCGTGTAGCGCAGCGTGAAGGTGCGCTGCTCGTCCCTGGCCGGCCGGGAGAAGTAGTACTTGATCCGCAGCATGTCGTCCTCGGTCTCCGTAAGCTCGACCTGGATCGGCCGGCCGTCTTCGAGTACCTGGATGTCGCGCACGTCGGTCAGCCGGCGGCGGTCAATGTCGCGGAAGCCGAAGCGAAACGTGCCTTGTGTGAAGCGGATGACGTTGGTCTCGGTGATCCGCAGGTCGCCGTTGGGTTGTACGTCAATCTCCGTATCCAGGCGCAGCCAGACCAGCGACTTGCTCTCGGCGCGGGCCGGCGCAGCGATGCAGATCAGGATGCCCAACGTGAGCAGGACGATGTTGAGGGAGGGCAGCAGCCGGCGCGCCGTGGTGATCATGATCGCTTTGTACGGATCGTAGTGTAGCCTGGTTCTGTTAAGTCTGCTGGGCGATTCAGTCCCTGCGCTTGCCGATTGTGTGCGATGCCCGTCCGCTGGGGTGCGTTCACTACTAATAGAACAGCGCGCCTTCACCGAGAAAGCTGTGCCTTCAAATTCTTTGCGTTCTCCGCGTCTCCGCGTGAGATCGGCCTTGACCCCTAACTGTGAACGCACCCGTTCGCTGGAGCGTGGTGGGGCGCGCGCTCAGGCATTTTGATCATTCATCAATCCAGATCGTCACCTCTTCAACCGACATCCGTCCTCGCGCTTTGCCGGCGTCAGCCGGATAGCCAAGCGTGATCAACGCCTGTGGCTGCCAGTCGTCGGGCAAGCCAAGGGTATCTCGAACCACCTGCGGGCAGAACAGCGGCGCGCACATCCAGCACGCGCCCAGGCCCAGCTCGGTCGCGCGCAGCAGCAGGTTCTGGATGGCCGCGGCCACCGCCTGGCCGGCCATCCAGTGTTCGGCCTGGTTGCGCTGCGCGTCCGGGTAGCGGTCCATGTCGCGCAGCGTCAGGCAGGCCAAGATGCAGTGCGAAGCGGAGGTGATGCGCTGGTAAGAGCGCGCCACGTCCTGTTCGGCCTTCGCCGGCTCGACCCCGTCGCGCAGCAAGTCGGCGCGCAGTTGAGCGCCCATCGCCTGGGCGAGACGCGCCCGCGCCGGCCCGCTGAGCACAGCGAATCGCCAAGGCTGGCGATTGTGCGGCGACGGCGCGCGGATGGCTGCTTCCAGCACATCGCGCACCATTTGCTGGGGCACAGGCTGGTCGGTATATGCGCGGATCATGCGCCGTTTGCGGATGGCGTCCATCACCCGTATAGGTCGAGCTGCGCTGGGCGGACGATCTCGGCGGCGCTGCCGGCGCGCGGCGTGAAGCGCAGGCCGCGCATCAGCACAGCCGGCACGCCTTCGGCGGCCTGGCCCATCACCAGCGTTGCCGCACTGGCCACCATGTCGGCCAGCCCTATCTCCGTGTGCTGAAGGCGATAGCCGAACAGATCGGCTCGCCCGCGCCAATCCTCCACGCCCGGCATGCCGGCCACGCCCACGGCCACACCTACCGTGCCCAAGCGATGCGGTCGGCCGTGGCTGTCGCAGATCACCACCGCCAGGTGTGCGTCAAATGTCCTGCTCAGGCGTTCGTGAAGCGCTTTCGCCGTGCTGTCAGGGTCGCTCGGCATGAGCAGCACGATGTCTGGGTCGGGAGACGTGTTGGAGTGGTCCACGCCGGCGTTGGCCGAGACAAACCCCAGGCGATGGCGGGTGATGAGCACACCGGGCGCAGCGCGCGAGACCGCGCGCGATTCGCTCAGGATCACCTCCACCAGGCGCGGGTCTTTTTGGGTCTCGGCGGCCAGCGCCAGCGCGCGGGGTGAGGGCGTCACCTGTCGCAGGTTGACGAAGCGCCCCTCCGCCTTGGCCACAACTTTCGAGGTGACGACGAGCACATCGCCTGATCGTGGTTGCAGAGGAACCAGTGCTGATGCCAGCAGCTCAGCCAGGTCATCGCCGGGCTGGACAATCGGCAAGCCGTGCAGCGGCCAGACTTGCAGCCCGATCGTTGCGTCATTCGCGCTCACAAGCTCGCATGATACGCGCGATGCGCAAATCGCCGGCGCGCGATGGTCATCTTGGGCGACAGCAGTTTTAATATTCGCTCATTCAGGCTGTTCGTCGTGAGTAAAATTGCCTGAGATTGGATACGCTGAGGCGGGGCATCGGTGCTAGAGACGCAGAAACCCAAGACGATGGTTCGCCCGTTTGAGATTCGCGACGTCAGCGTGATACAACGGCTGGCGCCGCTCGCACATCCGCTGGCTTGCGAGCTGGTGGCGGTGGACGGGGTGAACCCATTGCGCGAAGCCGTGCGCGCATACCTCTCTGGAGGACGTGACCACGCGGTTGTGTTGGTGGCGCGCAGCGCTCACCACGACCTGGAAGCGTTCGGCATGATGTATGTGCTGCCCCTCGCCAACGGTGAAGAAGACGGCCACGATGGTGCCGCCCATCGCCGTGCCGCGCTGGTCTTGATGTCGCCCCGTGCCCAATCCGATGCCCTGGTGGAAACCTGGATGCACCTGGCCCAAGAGTTTGCGGCGGAGGCGACAAGGCGCGGTGTGCATCACATCGTGGCCGAAGTGCCAGAGATGGGCGGGGAAGTCGAAGCGCTCCAGGCGGCTGGGTTTGTGCCGTTGATTCAGCAAGATGTGCTCAAGTTGACTGCCTCGCCCAGCGTTGGCGTGCTGCCTTCCGTCAGCGGCCTGCGCGAGCAGACGAAGGACGACGAGCCGTTGATCAAGGCCCTTCACCTGCGCGTGGCGCCGAAGATGACCTATCAGGCCGAGGTGTCGTTTGACCTGCTGCGCGCCACTCACGGCACAGATCGCGGCCTGGTGTTGGTGCGCGATGGTGAGCTGCTGGCGCATGTCTCGATCCGACAAGGCCGGCGCAGCTACGGCATGCGGGTGCTCTTCCGCCCCGAGGCAGGGAACGCCGCGCAGCCCATGTTGTGCCATGCGCTGGCCCGCCTGCTCGCGCGCGCGCGCCGCCCGGTTTACCTCACCTTGCGCCACTACCAGAGTTGGCTGTTGCCGGTGCTGGATGAGCTGGGGTTCATCCATCTGTCGTCAACGGTGCTCATGGTGCGCCACACGGCCGCGCGTGTGCAACAGCCTGTCTGGTCGTCTACAGTGGCCGAGCACGCTGCCATCCAGACCACCACCTCAGCCTCTATACACTTGGAATCCTGTGCCTCGCCCAGCGAGGACACAAATGATGCGCCTCTGGGCGCGCACGACTATGCGAGAACTGCGAATCACTGATGACCTGGATTCTCTTCTAAGTGTTCTGCCACCTTCAATCTCAGAAGCCATCCGTCGCATCGGACGCTTCAACGACCTGATAGAAGTTGTCATGGAC
>DAOTYZ010000158.1:0-14305 GCA_034434555.1 Candidatus Roseilinea sp. | reverse complement strand
CGATGCGGTCGCCATGGCTCATCCAGACCGTGATCGGGCCTTGCACCTGATAGAGGGGTGCGGGCCACAGATCGCTCTCGGCGATGTGCAACTGAGCGTGCCCGTATTCGCGCTGGGCCGATGGCATCACTTGCCCGCCGAGGGCGTGGGCCAGCAGTTGCATCCCGTAGCAGATGCCCAACACCGGCAGTCCGCTGCTCAAGATGTAGTCCGGCAGGGTGGGCGCATGAGCGTCGTAAACGCTATTCGGCCCCCCAGAGAGGATAAAGCCGCGCGGCTGGAGCGCCATCACCTGGGCGCGCGGCGCATCCCAAGGGAAGAGTTCGCAATACACGTTGGCCTCGCGCACGCGCCGGACGATCAACTGTGAATACTGCGACCCGAAGTCCAGCACTGCGATGGCATCGCTCATTAAGGCGATTCTAGCAAGCGGCGCGCTCGCTGGAGTGCGTGGGTGCGTTCACAACCGCTTTGATCCCACGCCGAGGCGCGGAGAATGCGAGAGGAAAGCGCAGCAGTGCACTGTGACCGCCCAGAAGGCAGCGCTCCCAATAGAAAGTGCGGCAAGGGCGACAGGCTCGGCGCCCTGCTTCATGCGCCGAACTTCTGTAGTCGCTGCGCATGCGCCAGCGCGAGGGGCATGATGTCGCGGGCGTGAAAGGTGCCCAGGCCGCCGCGCGCGCAGGCGCGCTCACCAAAGTGCGTGCTGCCATCACGGCGGGCGGTGGCCGGCGCCCAAAGCAATAGCGGCACAGGATGCCAAGAATGGCTGCGCAGTTGGCTGGGCGTGCTGTGATCGCCGGTGATGATCAGCACGTCCGGTTTCAGCGCGAGCAAGGCCGGCAACGCAGCATCCACTTCTTCAATGACGGCCTGCTTAGCGGCGAAGTTGCCATCTTCGCCCCGGCTATCGGTGTATTTCACGTGGATGAAGAAGAAGTCGTAATCGGGCCAGATGCGGGCGGCAACCTCAAATTGTTCTTGCACGGTGCGGGCCTGGTGATCAATGCGCGCCATGCCTACCAGGGACGCGACGCCGCGATACATTGGGTAAACCGCGATCGCTGCTGCCCGCAGGCCGTAGACGTTCTGAAACTTCGGTAACCCTGGCTCTTTAGCGAAGCCGCGCAAGGTCAGGCCGTTGGCAGGGTGCTCATCGCGGATGACCTGGAGCGCCTGGGCGATCCAACGGTTGAAGAGGTCGGCTGTATGCTCAGAAGCCGCGTCGCGCGCGCGCGCGGGCAACGGCCGCACGCCGACTTGTTGGGGGTCGGTGTCCTCGATCTGGCCGGCCAGGCCGTCCCCGCGCATGACGACGACAAAACGGTAGTCCTGGACCGGCTCGACGAACACTTCTACGCCGGCGTCCAGGGCGATGCGTGCGTCGTTTATCTTGCGCACCAGGCGAGCGCACACCTCGGTGGGGATGCGGCCGGCGCGCCGGTCCACGATTTTGCCCTGATCGTCCAGGGTGCAAAAGTTGCCCCTGGCGCACACGTCGCGTGGGGTGACGTGGAAGCCGATGCCGACCGCCTCCAGCACCCCGCGGCCGATCTCGTATTTAAGCGGGTCGTAGCCAAACAGGCCCAGATGTCCTGGCCCACTGCCGCTGGTGATCCCGATGCCGACCGGATAATGCTGCCCCAGGCAACCCTCGCGGGCCAGGCGATCCATGTGCGGCGTGTGGGCAGCCTCTAGTTCGGTGCGGTCGTCCTCTACGCGCGGCAGGCCACCCAGCCCGTCCATTACAAGAAGGACGATCTTGGTCTGGGCGGGCTGCACGAGCGTTCTGAGCAAGTCAAAGTCAGCCATGACGTTTTGATTGTAACCATGCGCAACCTGAAGAGGACACTCAGGGAGTGCTCAACTTTGGGGTGATTTGGCTCACCGAGACGAGAGGCGCAGAGGATATGTAAAAATCTCTGCGGTGCGTGTTTCTTGTATCACCTTCAAGTGGCGCACTCCCATCCAAACCAACGCTGAGGGACGATTTCTGCTAGAAGTAGGCGCTCATCGCCGCGACCCATTGGGCCGCCGAAGCGCGCGCTTGCTCGGCAAAATCTTGGCGGCGCGACGCATAGATCACGGCGTGCGAGACGCTTACGATAGGGTGTACGCCATCCTGAGTGCGCCCATCACGCATTACGGCGTCCAGTTCTTCCAGGCGCGCGCTGTTGAGCAGAAAGGGCAGATGAGGCGCCAGGGCGCGGAGGCGAGCGATGTGCTCCTTAGGCAGTGCGTCCGTAACCAAGCCACAGACTCCCGGCCCATCCGCATGCCAGCGATTGGCCAAGAGGGCCACTTTCTCATACAGGCGCGGCATGGGCGTGCTATGAGGGCGATCCTCAGCAGCCGGCCGCGACTCTATCTCCAGCTCTTGCAGCTCCCAGGCATGCTCGTTCGCCGTGCGGATGAGGATGAAGATGCCGCGATCGGCGCGTTTCAGGAAGGGCCGCACAGCGTCGCTGCCCGCGTATGGAAAGAGCGTTATCGCATCTGCGCGTAGCTGATCAAAGCCCCCTCGCGCATAGGCGTTGGCCGTCGCCTCGGTCGCACAGAGGGGGCCATCTAAGATAATGGGGATGTCGTCGGGCACCAGCCGCGTGATGCGCTCCAAGGCCACCATGCCGGCAGCGCCTTCGGCCAAGTAATAGCCCAGGTTGAACTGATAGGCGCACACCAAATCGTGCGTCGCCTCGATGATCGCGCGGGCAAACGGCAGCATCGGCTCGTCATACGCTTGGATCGGCAGTGGCGTCTGCGCAGCGACGATGTCCAGGCAGATGCACAGGCAGGAGCGCCGGCGATGCTGGGCTTGGGTCAGCTTGGTCAGAAATGGCCTCATGGCTGATACTCTAAGCCTAGCAGATATAGCAGCGGATGCTCAGGGAGGTTGGGCGGTTTGGATCGTCCAGCGAGTCAAATCAACCCGGCGTCCGGCACTTTACTTACCTAGGAGGTGCGCTGCGGAGGACGCAAAGGTCGTTTCTCTGCGCTTGGCGGTTTGAATGCCAGTGAGCCAAGTCAACCTAAAGTTGAGCACTCCCTGCTTGTGCGCGCGGCTTGGGTGTGTTCTAATTGGTGGCTCAAATGCACCGCTATCAGCCGGAGAATCCGCTCATCGTTCAGAGCGATCGCTCGGTGTTGCTGGAGGTGGACAACCCGCGCTACGCCGAGGCGCGCGACGTCCTGGCGCGCTTCGCTGATCTGGAGAAAAGCCCGGAGTATGTGCACACCTACCGCATCTCGCCGCTCTCGCTTTGGAACGCGGCGGCTGCCGGCCTGACTGCCGAGGCCATCCTAGGCGACCTGGAGCGATTCTCCAAGTACCCGCTGCCCGAGAACGTCAAAGTAGATATTCGAGAGGCGATCAGCCGCTATGGACGGGTGAAGCTCATCCTGGCAGAGGGGCGGATGCTGATAACCACGGATGATCCGATCCTGGCCGAGGAGCTGGCCCGCCATCGCTTGTTTGCCCCGCTGGTCAAGCAGCGCCTGAGCAACACGGACTTTGAGATTGACCCCGCGCAGCGCGGTCATGTCAAGCGCGTCTTGGTCCAGATCGGCTACCCAGCCGAGGACCTGGCCGGTTATGTGACCGGCGCGCCGTTATCTTTTGACCTGCGCACGACGACGCTCTCAGGCCAGCCTTTCGCGCTGCGCCACTACCAGGCCGACGCCGTAGAGGTGTATTGGGCACAGGGCAGCGCCGCCGGCGGTAGCGGCGTCATTGTGTTGCCCTGCGGCGCTGGCAAGACCATCGTCGGCATCGCCGCCATGCACAAAGCCCAGTGCGCCACGCTCATCCTCACGCCAAATACGGTCGCCGTCCGTCAATGGATCCGCGAGCTGCTCGATAAGACCACCCTGACCGAAGAGCAGATCGGCGAATACAGCGGCCTGAAAAAAGACGTGCGACCGGTCACGATCTGCACCTATCAGGTGCTGACCTATCACCCGCGCAAGCGGGGTGCGTCCTCCGCGTTGGCCGGCGGCAAGCCCAGCAGTCGCCGCCTGCCAGATCTGAGCGAGTATCCCCACATGGCGCTCTTCAACAGCATGGACTGGGGATTGATCGTCTACGACGAAGTGCACCTGTTGCCCGCGCCGGTCTTTCGCATCACCGCCGAGATCCAGGCCCGCCGCCGGCTGGGACTGACGGCCACGTTGGTGCGCGAGGATGGCTTGGAGGGCGACGTGTTCTCGCTGGTCGGCCCGAAGCGCTACGACGTGCCCTGGAAAGACCTGGAGCGCCAGGGCTGGATCGCCACCGTTGAATGTCACGAGGTCCGCGTGGCGATGGACGAAGAGGATCGCATGGAATACGCTGTGGCCAGCCAGGAACAGAAGTATCACTTCGCCGCGACCAACCCACGCAAGCTTGCCATCGTCTCGATGCTGGCCGCCAAGCACAAGGACGACGACGTGCTGATCATCGGCCAGTACATCCCGCAGTTAGAGGAGATCGCGCGTCGCCTGGACGCGCCATTGATCACGGGCGAGACCCCGGTGCGCCGGCGGGAGCAGCTCTTTAAGCAATTTCGCGCCGGCGAGATTCATCGCCTGGTGCTCTCCAAAGTGGGCAACTTCTCCGTTGACTTGCCCGACGCCAACGTGTTGATCCAGGTCAGCGGGATGTTTGGCAGCCGACAAGAAGAGGCCCAGCGCCTGGGCCGCATTCTGCGCCCCAAACAAAACGGGCTGTTGGCTCACTTTTATACGATCGTCACGCGCGACACGCTCGACCAGGAATACGCCGCCAAGCGTCAGCTCTTCCTCACCGAGCAGGGCTATCACTACACCATTCTTTACGAGGAAGAAGTGCCTGGGTTCACGCCCGCGCTGATTGCAGTCAACCCCTCATCGGCAGCTCGCAAAGTCGGTGGATTATTGGACTCGCCGTGAGGATGTAATCATGATACCGGCTTCTGCCTCCTCCCTCATCCAATGGCCGACTGCCGAACTGATCGCTCCTCCGCCTTTTGACCTGCTCTCTGCGCTGGAGACCGGGTTTAACCCGGTGCAACTGCGCGAGTTGGCGCGCTGGCTGGGGCTGGTGCCCAAGGGCAACTCGCGCGTGGGCCTGGCCGAGCAAGTCGCGCCGGCCCTCCAGGCGCGGGTCGCCCGCATGCGTCAATCTCCAGATGCGTTGTTGGAGGGGCTGACGTTGGAGCAGCAGGCGTTGGCCCGCCGGCTGCTGACAGCCTACGACCACCGTCTGCCCTTCGCGCGCAGTCTGGCCGCCGCGCTGTGGAGCACAGCGCCGGAGCGCGCCGCCCGTCCGCAGAGCGACGCGCTGCGCCATGCCAGCGCGATCCTCGAGGAGCTACATCGGCGCGCGCTCCTCTTCCCCACCGTGCCCGGCCATCACCAAGACTTGAGCCGCGATATTTACTATCGCTGGTTGCCGCTGGGGGATGTCCGCCCACCGGTCGTGCAGTGGCATATCCCAGCGGTTGAGGAAGTGTGCACCCCAAACGTGAGGCAGCCCAGCTTCATCGAGAGCTTCGATGCCTTCCTGCATGCTGTATCGGCTGGGGGCATCACGTTGAGCAAAGCGCCCAAGCCACATCCAGAAGCTGGCCAGTTCCCCTGGCTATCGCGCTGGGAGCATGACGCTGAAGAAGCAGAGCGCATTCTGCGCTCGCGGGCTAACTGGGTGCCCGACCCGAGCACCGGCATCGGTGTCCCACTGCGGAATGCGTTGTCGCCGGCGGCGCTGCTCGCGCTGGAAAGCCGCACTGGGCTCAGCGCGCCTCAACTGGAGTTCTGCTTTGCGATCGCCTGTGCCTTGCAGCTTATCGCGCCACCGCCCGATCAATCAGCAGCGCTCTCCGTGCATCCCCACGCGCTGGAGGAGTGGCTGTTGGGCACGCCTGAGCACAAGCTACAACAGGCCTGGCAGGCTTGGAGTGAGCGGCTCATGGCCGACCTGGAAGTGCGCAGCGCTGCCGCGCGCGCAACACGCGCATTTCGCGTGATGCGCGCCATCGGCGCCCGCACTTTTACGCCGGCCACGTTGGCTGCTGAGTGGTGCGCGCTGCGTCGCTATGTGTTGCGCGTCCTGCGCGGCCTGCCGCCCGCCAAATGGATTCGCTGGCATGGCTTGAGAGCGCAGCTCTTCCACTTCTACCCAGAATGCCTGTGGCAGGTGGCGACGCCATCACACTGGTGGCTGGCCTGGGCGAGCAATGGCGTGCGGTTGCGCCTCTCCCAGGCCGAGGAATGGCACGCCAGCGTCGGCCTCATCATGGAGCACATCATCCGCGATTCACTGGCCTGGTTTGGCGCGGTGGAGGTGCGCACGGCAAAAAACGGAGAGTTAGACGCCTTTCGCATCACCCGACTGGGAACATGGCTACTGGAGGGCCAGCCCGAAGCGCTGCCGGCTGAGGCTTTGCCCAAGCCGCGACCCATAGAGCGCATCGAGTGGCTGGACGAGCATACCCTGCGCGTGCCGCCCGGCCCAGAACGAGCCGAGCTGGTCACCCTGCTGCGCCGCGCGGCGGTGAACGGCGGCGCGCCTTTTAGTTATGTCTTCAACGCCGAAAGCGTTGAGCATGGGTTGCTCGAAGGGGTCACCTTGGCGGAACTGGCTGCCCAGCTTGACCGTCACGGCGTGCGCCCCACTCCCGCTGTCGAGCGCCTGTTCAACACGTTAGGCGCGCGTTTGGGCCGCGTGCGGGTGTATCCCTCGCTGGCTGTGTTAGAACTCGCCGACCCGGCCGCTGCTCAGGAGCTGCTGGCGAGCACAGACCTAAAAGCGCACGTGCTCTACCAGGTATCGCCTCGCGTGTTCATCCTCCGACCGGAGGACTTAGAGACGCTCATTGCGCAGATTCAGCAGAAAGGCTACATGCCGAGGGTCAAATAACGTGTAGATTCCGGATGAGGAACGCAAGGAGTGGCGGGGCAAGTTCAGCAGCGGAGGGGAAGCCGGCCGTCATCTGGCACGCCAGCCCCACCGACTTTCAGCGCGACCTGGGTCGTTACTGGCGCCACGTGCGCAAGGTAAAGGGGCTGCCGCTGACCCGCGAAGGCCGAATATACAAGAGCGCCTTTAAGGCCCTGTGCCATGCGTTGAACCTGGCAGACCCACCGCCAGATGAGCAACACGTCCCGCGGTTGAAATTCATGCGCGCCTTGCTGGAGGCGCTGCAGGCTCTGCACCTCAGTAAGGACGCCCACCACTTAGTCGCCAACCCGGATAGCACATGGTTCAGCTTGCCGCTGGCCCAAAGGATCGCTCGCACCTTCGAGGCCTGGCGCGACCTTTTTGTATGGAATGAGATAGGCGTAGCAATGAGCCAGTTGCAATCTGGCCCTGTCCTTTTTAATTACGGCAGCTTGCTGTTGCGTGGTCGCCAGGCGCTCCTCAGGGCAATCCGCCAAGCAGTGGCTGCGGACACCAACCGCTGGATCGCGCCGGCGGCGCTGACGCCGCACAGCGGCTACCTCCTGCAGGACACACGAAGGACATCCCTTGGGGTACAAGACACGAAGTTCTGGAAAGAACTTGACCTCGCGTTTGTGATCAGCGCCGTGAGCGGGCCGCTGCACTGGATGGGCCTGGTCGAGCTGGGCTATCCGCGCGCGCCGGTTCAGGAAGGGGAGCCTCCCAGCGCATTCCGCTTGACCTCTGCCGGCGCGTGGCTGCTGGCGGATGGCGCTCAACCCGAGTTCGCTGAGAGCGGCGGGCGGCTGATCGTCCAGCCAAATTTCACCTTGTTGGCTTTGGAGCCGATCTCCGACGCCGTGCTGAGCGATATTGATCACTTTGCTGAATTGCAAAGCGACGATCGCGCCGTGACTTATCGGTTGACGCGCGAAGCGCTCTACCGCGGCCAGCAAGCCGGCTGGGACGCTGCGCGGGTGATCGCCTTTCTAGAAGCCCACCAGGGCGGACCGCTGCCCGCCAACGTGCGCCGCTCGCTAGAGGAATGGGAGGCCGCACACCGCCGGATCACCATCCACCGCTCGGCTTCCGTCGTCCAGCTCGCTGATGCTGCTACCGAGGCAGCGCTCGAGCCGGTGTTAGCGCCGTTTGGCTCGCAATCGATCGGCCCTCGATTTCACCTGCTGTCCGGAGATGCTCTGGACGCTGCGCGCGCGCTGCGCGAGGCCGGCTGGCCGCCTTTGATCCAAACAGAGACAGAGACAGGCCAATCACTGCGCATTGACGACGACGGGCAGGTGACGTTCTCTCAACCCACGCCCAGCCTCGACGTGCTGGGGCAATTGGCCCGCTTTGCCGAAATCCTGATCCGCCCAGATGGCAGCTTGGGCGCGCGCCTGACCGAGAAGAGCGTGCGCGCCGCCGTGAGCGCTGGCCTGAGCATCGAACAACTGTTCCAGACGCTCGAAGCGCTGCACGACGGCCCCTTGCCCGACGCGCTGCGGGCGCGCCTAAACATCTGGGGCAGCTTTTATGGCAGCGCGTCGTTTGAGCAAGCAGTGCTCCTGAGGGTCGCAGATCACCGCGTGCTCGACAACCTGCTGCGCGATCCGAAGATCGGTCGCTTCCTCCGCGCCGTCGAAGGCAGCAGTCAGCCGATCGCCCTGCTGAACCCGATTCATCTCGATGTCGTTCGGGGTCGGCTGTGCGAGCTGGGGATTGACGTTCATGACCAAGGTGCAGGGGCGTAGCTGCGCCTCCACCCAATAGGGCAACCTCATAACTTACCAACAGTCGTAGGACAGGCGCAGCAATGCCACTACCCGCCCAGATTCTGCCCCTCCAACACAGCGTGCCTCTGGGCAGCGACAAAGGATGCTGTGCTTTCAACTTGTCTGCGTTCTCCGCGTCTCCGCGCGAGATCGGCCTCCCTCTCAACTGCGCATGTCTCCCAGCGCTAGCGCTCCATCCTGAGTTACGATCGGTGTGCGACTCATGTGGCAAGAGTATTTCATCCCCCGCTCGCTTGACCAAGCCATCGCGCTGCTGACCGAACACGCCGGTCGAGCGCGGATCATCGCTGGCGGCACCGATCTGCTGGTCGAGTTTGATCGCAATGTGCGCCCATCCTGCGCACTGATCGACATTTCTCGTCTGCCGGGGTTGGACCAGATCACGCTGGATGATCGCGGTTGGCTGCATCTCGGCCCCTTGGTCACCCACAACGACGTGGTCAGCTCCGCGCTGTGCGCGGCACATGCTCGACCGCTGCGCCAAGCCTGTTGGCAGGTCGGCGCACCGCAGATCCGCAACCGCGGCACAGTAGCCGGTAACCTGATCACCGCCTCGCCGGCCAACGACACCATCACTGCGCTGATGGCGCTGGATGCGGTGGTGACGCTGCGCTCAGTGCGCGGCCAACGCCAGGTCGCGCTCGCCGACTTCTACACCGGCGTGCGCAAGACCGTGATGCAGGACGACGAAGTGCTGGTGGACATCGCCTGTCGTGCCCTGGGCCAACAGCAAGCCGGCGTGTTCTTAAAGCTCGGCCTGCGCCGCGCACAGGCCATCTCCGTGGTGAACTGCGCGGTGGTGCTGACGATGGATGAGGACAAGCGAATTACAGATGCGCGGATCGCGCTCGGCGCCGTGGCGCCGACGATCCGGCGCGCTCATCAAGCGGAACAAGCCTTGATCGGCCATCGGCTCAGCCAGGCCGTGATCGCCGAAGCCGCGGCATTGGCCGCTCAGGCCGCCCAACCAATAGATGACATCCGCGGCAGCGCGAACTACCGGCGCGAGATGGTTGCGACGCTGGTGCTGCGCGCGCTGCGCCAGTTGGCTGCCGGCAGCGTGGCCGACGATGCGCAGTCGCCGGCCACGTTGCGCATCGGCGCTGCGCCGTCCTCCCCGCCCGACAGCTCGCCTATGCCCATCCACACAACGGTGAACGGGCGGGAATACATCATCACGCACGCCGAAGCAGGGCATAAAACGCTGCTGCGCCTGCTGCGCGAAGATTGCGGCCTCATCGGCACAAAAGAAGGGTGCAGCGAAGGCGAATGCGGGGCTTGCACAGTCATCCTCGACGGGCGCGCCGTCATGTCCTGCCTGGTGCCCGCGCCGCGCGCGCATGGCGCGACGATCGTCACCATCGAGGGGGTGAAGGCGCTTTGGCCCAAGGATGACCACGACAGTCTGCATCCACTCCAGCGAGCGTTTATCGAAGCCGGCGCTGTGCAGTGTGGCTACTGCACGCCTGGATTCATCATGAGCGGCGCTGCGTTACTGTGCGAGCATCCACAGCCCAGCGAAGTACAAATCAGGGAAAGCATCAGCGGCAACTTATGCCGCTGCACGGGTTACTACAGCATTCTCAACGCCTTTCGACGAGCGACCGAGCGCGATGACTGAATCAGAACGCGACGAAACGCAGCAAATCATCAACGCCTTCCTCGAGGGCGAAGCGCAAGAGGCGCTCCCGCCCGATCATCGCAGCGGCTACGTGGCCGTGGTGGGCAAACCGAACGTGGGCAAATCCACGCTGGTCAATGCGCTGATCGGCCATAAAGTGGCGATCGTCTCGCCAAAGCCGCAAACCACCCGCCGGCGCATCTTGGGCATCCTGACCCGTCCAGAGGCCCAAATCCTCTTCCTCGACACGCCCGGCATCCACGAGCCGAAACAGGCGCTGAATCGCTACATGATGCGTGAGGTCCAGGCCGCGTTGACCGATTGCGACGTCATTTTGTTCGTCACCGACGTCAGCCGCCCTCCCACCGAAGAGGATCAGCGGGTGGCGGAGCGCATCCGCCGGCTGCCACAGCCGAAGCTGCTGGCGATGAACAAAGCCGACCTGCTCGACCCGCGCCGCGTCGTGGAACACGTGACAGCCCACGAAGCGCTCCTGCCGGCGGAGCCAGACGAGGACAAAAGCCGCGAACAGGATCAAGCCGACGCGGCGGTGAAGCAATCCGCTGTCGAGGCTATCTTTCATCCGCGCACCTCAATCCTCACTTCGGGCGTGCGCGGGGACAACTTGGAGAAGCTGCTCGGGATGTTGCTGAACGTGCTCCCCCATGGTCCGCGCTACTTTCCAAGCGGGCAGGTCACTGACCAGCATGAGTACATCTTGGTTGCGGAGCTGATACGCGAACAGGCGCTGCGCTTTCTGGAGCAGGAGGTGCCGCACAGCGTTGCCGTCGCAATTGACGATTGGCAACGCCGGCCAAACGGCGTGATTTACATCGCCGCGACGGTCTATGTGGAGCGCGAATCTCAGAAGGGCATCTTGATCGGCAAGGGTGGTCAGATGCTCAAGAAGATCGGTAGCGCCGCCCGCCTGGAGATCGAGCGCGAGCTGGGTAGCAGGGTCTATTTGGAACTGTGGGCCAAGGTGCGCCCCGGCTGGCGGCGAGATGAAGCGCTGGTCGCCCGTTTGCTGGAGGGCAGGATATGACCTGCCCTGCCTCACCTGAGAGTACATTCGCAGCTAGGGGCAGAACCTTAGGTAGGCGACGGCACTGCCGTCGCCTACCCCCTATAAACTCTCCTTCACTGGCAGCATAGCCTGGCTGAGGGTTGCCCCCATTGGTGAATGCGCCCTCACCTCGTCCTCACATCTCCCTCTTAGAATGACGATAGCGTATTGACGCACTCGTATGTCATTATTCACCGACGTTAAGCCCGAACAGGCGACGCAGTTGCGGCGAACACTCGTCGAGCCTGTCCAGAGGGTCAGCCAGCCCTCGCTGAGCCAGCGCACGCTGCGCGTGCGCGCGATGCGCGCGCTATGGTTCGGCGCGGTCATGGTGGCCGGCTTCATCTGGTGGGAGGTCATCCTCAACCGCATCATCGGTCCAGAGCGCGTGGCGGCTGGGCGCATGGCGCGCATGGTCAAGCTGGCGCGCAACTTCCGCAAACTCGCCATCTCGCTCGGCGGCGTGTGGATCAAGCTCGGCCAGTTCCTCAGCAGCCGGGTGGACCTGCTGCCCCCGCCGGTGATCGCCGAGTTATCCGGCTTACAGGATGCCGTGCCGCCGGAACCGGCGGAGGTGATGCTGCCGCTGATCGCGCGCGAATTAGGTCGCCCGATCCACGAGGTCTTTGAGGATTTCGACCCGCACCCCGTCGCCGCGGCGTCCTTCGGCCAGGTCTATCTGGCGACCCTGCGTCTGCCCGCCGAACCATCAGCAAACGGCAAGTCTGCCGTCACGCTCAAGCGCGTCGTGGTCAAAGTGCAGCGACCGCACATGGAGGAGATCGTCCAGGTTGACCTGCGCGCGCTGCGGATAATTGCCGGCTGGCTGAAGTTCTATAAGCCCATCCGCCGGCGGGCAAACATAGACGCCCTGGTGCGCGAGTTCAGCGAGGTCGTGTTTCAAGAGTTGGACTACCTCCAGGAAGCGCACAACGCCCAGGAGTTCGACGGCCACTTCGCCCACGACACGGGCGTGCGCGTGCCCAGGGTGTACACCCAGTTCACAACGCGCCACCTGATCGTGCTGAAGAACGTCGAGGACATCAAAATCCTTGACTTCGAGGGCCTGGAACAAGCCGGCGTCTCGCGGCGCGAGGTGGCCCAAAAGCTGTTCAATACGTATCTCAAGCAGGTCTTCGAGCATGGCTTCTTCCACGCCGACCCGCATCCCGGCAATTTGTTCGTGCAGCCGCTCGACCGCGCAACCGCCCGCGCGTGGGGGGTGCCGATCGGCGAAGGCACGCCCTTCCGACTGACCTTCGTGGACTTCGGCATGATGGGGCGCATCCCGCCGGCCTTCATGCGCGAGCTGCGCGAGTTCATCATCGCCGTCAGCCTGAAGGACGCGCGCCGCTGGACCGCTTCTGCGCAGCGCCTTGGATTTCTGCTGCCGGAAGCCGATCTGTTGCGCGTAGAGCAAGCAGTGGGGGCGCTCTTCGACCACTTTTGGGGCACGGCGGTCAACGACCTGAGCAACGTTGAGTTCGAGGAGATGTACGCCTTCGCCACGGAGTTCCGCGATTTGCTCTCCGACCTGCCGTTTCAGATTCCGCAGAACGTGCTTTATCTTGGCCGCGCGGCGAATATCCTGGCCGGCATGCTGACAGCCCTTGACCCAGCCTTCAACCCGTGGAAGGCCCTCCAGCCATTTGCCCGCGACATGAACGAACAGCGCGAGCGCACCGCGCGCCCCGTCCAGGACGTGCTCAACGAGGGCGTTCGCCTGCTGCGCCAGACCATCCAACTGCCTAACCAGAGCGAGGCTTTCTTCTCCAAGGCCCTCAACGGCCAGCTCGAGATCCGCGCCCAGCTCAGCACAAAATCTACTGAAGACCTGAAACGGATCGAGGCCAGCGTCTCGCGGCTGAGCTGGGCAGTGGTCTTCGCCGCGCTGCTCATTTGCGGGACGATGCTGCTGGTGAACGTGTCCTCTTTGCTCGGCGCGCTCTGTCTATTGTTGGCCTTGCCGGTGTTGGGCCGCTTGTTGCTGAGCTAAGCTCGGCAGATTTGCGCCGCGTCCAACGGGGTGCGCTCATCGCCGGGGTCGAAACCCTAGGTGGGCGCCTGGCGTGAATACTTCCCCGGCGGGCCCCTCAGCAAAAGCCGAGATATCGTGTAAAACACAGAACCAATGTGCCACAACATGCTCACCGCCAGCCGGCAGATGCTCGCCGGCGGTCTCATTGCGACACTCCTGACCGCCTGCGCTGCCGGCGATGCCCGCCAAATCAACCTGGCCGCCCAGCGACTGCTCAGCGCCGCCGCAACCCAGACTGCTGCGGCGGCGACCAACGCAGACGAACCAAACGATCCCGCCGCGACGGCCACGCCGACGCCGGACGAACCCAGCCCCACCCCGCTGCCTCCGCTGGTGTTCGCGCGGTGCATCATGCGCGCCGACCTAGACATGCGCCTGCAACCTGCCGAAGACGCGCCGGCGGTCGCCACGCTGAAGCCCAGGGACATCGTCACGGCCTACGGTCGCACCGAGGACAGCGGCTGGATTTTGGCCTGGAACCGCGACATCGCTTACGGCTGGGTGCCGGCGAGCAGCCTTGGCTGTTCCGCGCCCTTCGCGGAGCTGCGAGCCATCGCGCCGGACATTTTGCTCACTCCCGAGCCAACCGAAACGGCCAGCCCGACAGCAGTCACTGCCATGGCAACAGCGACGGCCACCGCGGCGCAACCGGCGACAAGCGCGCCGCCGTCGCCGATCCCATCGCCAACCGCGACGCCGGAGACGCCGATCGTCGGCCCGACCATCATCGTTCGGGTGATCACGGTCACGGTGATCGTCACGGTGACCGCGCCGCCGATTGTGATCGTCGCCACGCCCACGCCGACGGTTGCCCGTTCGGTCGAGACGCCCACACCGACGCGGGCTGCGCCCACGCCGACACCGAATGCCGCGCCAATTCCGGGTGCCCTGC
>DAOTYZ010000157.1:0-7339 GCA_034434555.1 Candidatus Roseilinea sp. | reverse complement strand
CGCCACCTCCCCAAGCTCAAGTCCATCGTCGGCACGCCGATGGGGCCTGGCAAGGTGGTTGAAATCCTACACCTGCGCGACTCGGTGCGCGTCAAGATCGGCGAGGGCCCCGAAGCGCGCGAGGTGGAGTTCCACCGCGAACAGCTCACCCCGTTGGAAGCCCTCCAGCGCCTTCAGGAGAAGGCGCTGAGCGGGACTTGCGACCGGCACGAGAACGGCGAGTGCGACTGCGGCAAGGGCAAACCCGTGACGGCGCAACAGGCCGCCCCGCAAGCCGAGGCCCAGCCGGCCGCAGCCGCGGCAGGCCAGGCCAAGAAGCGCCGCCGGCAGCGCGCCAAGAAGACCCCGACCGACCTGGCCCGCCCGGCTCAGAAGGATAAACGCAAGCAGGCAACGCCCAAACGCAAGGCGGATAGCCAACAGGGTGAATAACAGCGTTGGGTGGGCGAAGGCACTGCCTTCGCCCGCCCAGAGTGAGTCCGCGAATGGCCCGTTTGCTACGGCCGGCGCACAACCGGCGCGTAGGCGCTGTGCCAGACGTCCCGTTTACCCAGAAGCCGCCTGCAGGGCATAGACCCCGCCGGCCTGCGCGCCGGCGTCGGCCTGGCCGGCCGTGCCGCCCAGCGCGTAGCTCCCGCCCATGATGCTTCGCGCTGGCACGACAGACTGATATGGCGAGCTGAACGAAAACGCGCCTGTGTAAATCCGAACTCACGTTTCATTATGTCCTACGCGCTCGTATCTGGAAGTCTTTCTAACTTGTGGGTAATGCTAAGCCCGTAAACGGGGAGGGAGTGTCCACTCGCTTCCTGGGCGCTGCTGTTTCCCCCAGGCCAAATGATGGCCCCGCCGTCAACAGGTGTTGCGGGGGAAAGAAAGGGGGCGCTAGACTGAGCGGCATCCACCGGCCTGCTGCTTCGCGGCAACTTGGTTAGCCGCGAGCTTAGATTCTTCGCTGTCGCTCAGAATGACAGGGTGGAGCAGGGTACTGGCCTCCCTTGATGCTGGTCACGCCCAGCGTATGCGCCTCAAACTCCGAACTCACGTTGATCTCACCTTCAAGTGGCGCACTCCCCCTTACTCGGCGCGCATGCGCGCTACTATATAATCTCAACGCCATCGTTCGAGCAGCAATTTGCGCAAACGATGACGCGCCAAGATACGACGACGGGTCATGCGCATAACCGTCTCTGTGTATGCAAGGAGAACCTACCCCGGTTAGCGAAAGCGAGCATCGCGAACTGCCGGTGGCGATCCGCGTGAAACAATCACCCAAGCCGCGCCGGCCACCCCGCCCGACCCGCGAGACCCCGCGCACGCAGCTCCTCTTGCCCAACACGCGCGCCGGTTGGCTCAAGGTGACCGGCATAAGCTTGAGCATCGTGCTGACGCTCGGCATTTCCCTGTTTGGCCTGCGCCTGCTCACCGCCAGCGACTGCCAGGAGTTCAGCGCCGACCGCACCGCCGTGACAATTGAGGGATTCGGTATCGAGGTGCAACCCAGCGACCTGGTCGGCAGCTTCGGCGTTAAACTGAGCTGGCTTCAGGAGAGGAACGACGCCGTTCAGCTCGCGCTGGACAGCCTGCCGCCGACCCTAGCGCCGGTGAGCCCACTGGTGATGATCCAGACGTGTAGCGTTGACCCGCGCCTTTCTACGCTGCGCATGCGCATACCAGATGCCCTGGCCGATCAGGCTGAGCTAGACCTGTATGGCTGGTATGAGCGGACCAAGACCTGGGGCTGGCTGGGCGCAGAGCGAGTTCCAGGCGCGCAAGAGGTTGTGGCGCGCGTCCCTCGTCTGCCGTCGCTCGCGGTGATGGTGAAAGTCGCGCCGATCGCGCCGATGATCGGCGCGGAGATGCCGCCCATCGCGGATGATTCCGCTGTGCCCGCCTCGACCATCCCGCCCTATGTGAGCGAAATCTACGCGATTGGCAAATACCTGAATGACAAGGGAGGGCTGAGCGGCGAAGCAAATAAGCTGTTCCGGCCAAATGGCAACCCGGTGAGGGTTATCCCCATCGTGCGCAATTGGGGCGTCTATGGCGACGTCAAACAGACGCCGTTGAAGGCGATGCTCAGCAGCGAAGATCGCATTGCGATCCATGCCGATGCGATCATGAAGCTTGTGGATAGTAATGACTTAGCGGGCGTAGCAATAGATTATCGCGGTGTAGAGGCGGCGCAACGAGAGGCCTTTGTTCAGCTCATCACGTTGCTGGGCGAACAGCTCGATAAGCGCGGCAAGCCTCTGTTCGTCGCTGTGCCCGCCCCCGCCGGTCGCCCCGATGCGCCTGGGCAGTTCGATGCCGGCGGGTACGACCTGCGACGCATCGGCGACGCGGCCAGCCGCGTGCTGCTGGACCTGACCACGCGCCCCGAAGTGCTTTATGGCGACGCGCTGGATGCGCTTATCCGGTGGGCCACCGGCCAGGTGGACCGCCACAAGCTACAGGTGGTCATCCCGACGCTAAGCGTTCAAAAAGACGCCCTCGAGCGGGTTAGGCTGTTGGGGTTCTCGGAGGCGCTGGGTGAGCTGGGGCCGTTGCAACCCCTTCGCTCCGCTGTCCCACCCGGCGAAAGCCTCCGCCTGTGGTGGCGCGAGCGCAAGATCGCGCCGACCGATGTCTTCTATGCCGAGCAAGGCAGCGCGCTCAGTTTTATGTTGCTCAGCAAACGCGGGGTTCAGCAAACCACCTGGTTGAACACAGCGGCTAGCCTTAAGGAGACGCTGACGCGCGTGCGGCAGCATAACATCCGCGGCATCGTCCTGCGCGGGCTGACTCATCCAGACCATGATGCCGTCGTTGCGCCGTTTATCAGCCGATTTGCCCAGGGGAGCATCGCTGCGCTCCCTGTACCTGAGCCGGTGTTGAAGGTGGCCTTTGGGGATGGCACGCCGTTTAGCGTGCCCCTGGCCGGCGTGCCCCGCGGGCTGCGCGTGCAAGCGCCGGGCGGCGAGGGCGAATATCAGATGACGACGACCTTTCAAAGCGTGCGGACGGTCGCGCTGGGGTCGGCCCAGGTGCGCGTGTCGTCGGATGCGCCGGCCAGCGCCGATGAGGAAGCGCCGACGAACGACGCCGCGCAGTCGGCCGGCGGCGTCCAGTTTGAATTAGGCGGCCACGTCAATGACCTGGTCCACGCCGTCCAGATGCAATCGGCCGGCATGACTTGGGCACGCACCGAGGTGCGCGATGAAGTCGTCCCAGAAGCGTTTATCAACACCGCAAAGCAGAAAGGGTTCAAGGTGCTCATCACCGCGGTTGGCGATCGCAATCGGGTGATGAGCATGAGCTATCGCGAGCAATGGACGCAGTTTTTGGCGAAGCTGGCTGCCGCCGGTGCAGATGCGATTCAGGTCTGGCACGAGCCAAACTACCAGTTGGAGTGGCCGGCCGGCCAGATCGGCGGCGCCACGTACGCCGATCTGCTTAAGCGGGCTTATTTCGCCATCAAGCAGGTCAATCCGAACGTTATGGTGATCAGCGCCGGATTGGCCCAGACCTCGGGGGTCTATGGCGGGGGCTGCAGCAAAGAAGGGTGCGACGAGCTGGCCTTTCTACGCCAGATGGCCAACCAGAACGCGCAAGACTACATGGACTGCGTCGGCGTGAATTACACGTCCGGCTCGGACGCGCCGGGTGTGATCCAGAACAATCGCCACTACCTACATTCTTTTGAGCCGCTGCGCAATGCCTATAGGAGCGCCTTCAACGGCGCGCGGCCACTCTGTTTCACTGCGCTCGGCTACATTACCAAAGAGGGGGTCGCCGACCGTCTCCCCGAAGCCTACGCGTTTGCGACGAATATCACGCTGAGCGACCAGGCGACCTGGCTGGGGGAGGCTGTGCGCATGGCTAAAGCGAGCGGCCAGGTGCGCTTGATGATCATCTGGAACGTGGATGCCACGACATGGATTCCCGACGACCCGGCGACAAATACGCCGGGCGACCCACAGGCTGGCTATGCCATGATTCGCCCAGATGGGACATGCCCGGCTTGTGAGACGTTGCGCAGCGTTCTAAAATGAGCCGCTATACCTTCAATCCCAAACTACTAGACAAACAAGGCGCGCGAAATCGTCGCCTGCTTTTAGGAGTGCTTGCATTGGGTGCTTTTGCTATCCTCTCGCTTGGCCTGCTTGGGTTTGGCATCTGCCTATTGACCGGTGGTTGCACACTTGGTGCGCGCGCGCCGCAGGCCGACCCAACGCCCTTCGTGCCGCTGGTGACGATCTACGCGCCGCAGCCGACCGTTGCCCCGCCCTCCGCCGCGCAGCCTTCGGCGGCAGATAATCCCGTTCCAGCACAACCCCCGCCGGCTGCGGTGGACCCGCGCGGGCGCATTGAGGGCATCCCAGACTTCGTTTGTCCCAACCCACGGCCTGCGCCGGCTGGCTTTGGTTATGGCATCCAGAGCAACTGGCCGGTAGGCGATATCGGCCTGTTCAACACGATCATGGCCGAACAGCTCAAGATGGACTGGACGAAGGCGCAGGTGCGCTGGGTGGACTTTGAACCGGACGGGCGCGGTCAATACGCACTTTACAAGTGGCAGTTGCTGGATGCCTTTACTGCCGATGCCAATAAGAAAGGGTTGAACATCCTCTTCGGCGTGCTGGACGCGCCGGCCTGGTCGCGCCCGCAAAACGCCTTCCCCGGACGACCGGACCTGCTCGGCCCGCCGGATAACTATGAGGATGCCCGCATCTTCATTGAGAAGCTCTTGGCGCGCTACAAAGGGTGTGTGCAAGCCATCGAGGTGTGGAACGAGATGAACCTCGACCGCGAATGGACGGTTGCCTCGCGCCAGATCAACGCCAAGGACTACGTGGCCTTCCTGGACGCCGTGGTGCCGACCATCCGCCAGATCGATCCCACGGTGCTGGTGGTCATGGGTGCGCTTTCGCCCACCGGCGCGAACATCACCGAGGGGGGCGTGATGAAGGTGATTGACGACCTGACCTACATGGACCAGTTCGTGGCAGCCGGCGGCCCCAGCCGCGTGGATTGCATCGGCGTTCACCTGAATGGCTACAACATGCCGCCCGACAAAGAGTGGAACGAGGGATATAACGACCCCACGGCCAAGTTCCGCGGCCCGTTCGACTCCCCGCATCCGTCCTGGTCGTTCAAGAGCACCATGCGCCTGTATTACGAGAAGACGCGCAAGCCGCTGTGCGTCACGGAGTTCGGCTGGGCCTCGATGGAGAACCTGAAGCGCAGCGATGGCACGCCGGTCCAGGGCGCGCCGCCCGGCTTCGACTTCGCCCTCGATAACACAGAGCAAGAGCAGGCCGAGTGGATCGTGCGCGGCTTTCAGATCATGCGCGAGAGCGGCTATGTGAAGTTTGCCATTGTCTTTAACCTGGACTACATCCAGAAGGTGGGCGGGGAACCCGATCAGGAGAACGTCTCGACCTATAGCATCACCCGCCGCGATGGCTCGCCCCGGCCGGCCTTTGAAGCCCTTAGGCAAATGCCGCGCCCTCGCTAAACGCGCATCGCAACATGCGCCTCACAAAGCGCTTGTTGGGCTGGCTGGTCGCGGCCAGCGTCTCGGCGTGTGCGGCCTCGCATCAGGCAGCAGGGCCGCCCCCGTCCGCGTCTCCGCCGCGCCGCGTCGAATCCCCTGGCTATGGCTTCGAGGCCTATCTGTGGTGGAAACCAGAGATCGCCACGCGCGACCTGGGCCTCATCCGCGAAGCCGGCTTCACCTGGGTCAAGCAGACCTTCGCCTGGCGCGACATCGAGATCGAGCCAGGTAAATACGACTGGAGCCGGGCCGACCAGGTGGTCTTCCTGGTCACCGAGGTCTTCACCCGTAACCTGATCATCCGGCTGGACCGCGAGCCATACTGGGATCGCCGCGATTATCCGCTGGATGCCGGGATCGCCGCCGGCCCGCCGCGCAACCTGGCCCACTTCTTTCACTTTTGCGGCGTAATCGCAAGCCGCTACCGAGGCAAAGTGGCGGCCTATCAGGTGTGGAACGAACCGAACCTGGCCCGTGAATGGGCTGGCCAGACCCCCAACCCTGCCGAATATGTGGCGATGCTCAAGGGGTGCTATGCCGCCATCAAGCAGGGCGATCCAAGCGCTCTGGTCATCAGCGCCGGCCTGGCCCCGACCGGCAACGGCCCGCCGCTGGCCATGCCGCACGAGGCGTTCCTGGTGGCGATGTACGAGGCCGGCGCAGCCCCTTACTTCGACCTGCTCGGCGTCCATGCGCCGGGCTTCCGCGCTGCGCCAGAGGTGCCCCCTGGCATGGCCGCCAGCATCCCAGAGCTGGGCGGGCAGCGCTTCTTTGCCTTTCGTCACGTCGAGGACTTGCGCGCCATCATGGAGCGCTTCGGCGACGGGCATAAACAGGTGGCTGTGCTCGAGTTCGGCTGGACGACCGACCCGGTCAACACCGACTATGCCTGGTTCGCGATTGATGAACAATTGAAAGCGGATTACATGGTGCGCGCCTTTCGCTGGGCCAGGCAGAATTGGCGGCCCTGGATCGGCCCGATGATCGCGCTGGGCATGCCACAGTTCGACTGGACGCCGGACAACGAGCAATACTGGTGGTCGGTGATAGATCCGGTTTACCCGGAGACTCGCGCGCGGCCGGCATACGAGGCCCTGAAGGCGATGGAGAAGTGAATGAGCCGCCCATAGACCTTCGCATCTTTGATACATGGGCCGGCGCGCCCAGGGTTGAAGAGATGCGCGTCGCTGGTCGTTGTGTCCCGCGCTTGGTCGGCGAGTTCTGGACTGCGCGCCAGCGGCAAGCGTCGGCGCTGCACGAGATCGCCTACCGCGCGTGTTTTAAGCCGCAGCTCCCGCGCTACTTCATCGAGCGACTCTCGCAGCCTGGCGATCCGGTCTATGACCCTTTCAGCGGGCGGGGGACGACGGCGATCGAGACTGCGCTGCTCCGCCGGCGCGTCATCGCCAATGACCTCAACCCGCTGAGCGCGATCCTCATCTTGCCGCGCTTACGCCTGCCGGCCTACCCAGCGATTGCTGAGCGGCTGACGCGCATTTTGCCAGCTCAGCACGGCGCAGAAATGGACCTCTCCATGTTCTTTCACCCCGCCACCGAGCGCGAGATCGTCGGCCTGCGCGACTACCTGCGCCAACGCCGACAGGCGGGTGAAGAGGATGAGGTGGACGCCTGGATCCGCATGGTGGCGACCAACCGGCTGACCGGTCATTCCAGTGGCTTCTTTTCAACCTATACCCTGCCGCCGAACCAGGCCACCAGCCCGCAGCGCCAGCGCCTGATCAATAGCCGCCTGAACCAGCAGCCGACCTATCGGGACACGCATGCCCTCATCCTGCGCAA
>DAOTYZ010000156.1:0-1667 GCA_034434555.1 Candidatus Roseilinea sp. | reverse complement strand
CTATCCGTAGGACAAGCGGGCAAAACAAAAGGAAGCAAAAGGATAGTGCTCAGTGGACCTGAAGGGACTTGAACCCTTGACCTTCTCAATGCCATTGAGACGCGCTCCCAACTGCGCCACAGGCCCTAGCGATGGGTAGATTATAACAGATTCTAGGGAATGAGGAGTGCTCAACTTTGGGGTGACTTGGCTCACCGAGATGAGAGGTGCAGAGAGCGCAGAGGATATGTAAAAATCTCTGCGTCCTTCGCGTCTCTGCGGTGCGTGTTTCTCGTATCACCTTCAAGTGGCGCACTCCCCGTTAAGTAAAATCGAACTACCCTAGATGAAGCAGACATTGCTGAAGCGCCCTACCTTGTTATGGTTCATCCCTGGCTTGCGCGTCAAGCGCTGGTTTCTGCTGATGCTCATCGGCGTGACCATGCTGGGGTTGGGCATTGGATTTGTCCTGGTCGAGATTTATCGCGAGGCCCCGCTGCCGGCCATCTTCTACTATCTGACGCTCCAGTTCATCCCGCGCTGGGGGCGCGCCTTGCTGCTCGGCACGCTGGGGCTGGGCGCGTTCCTGCTGGGCCTGTATCGGCTTAATCGCACATTGGTCGAGTCGGTGCGCGGCCACGACACCCAGCCGATCGTCAAGAAGCTGGTCCAGCAACACATCACCTCGCACGGGCCGCGCGTGGTGGCGATCGGCGGCGGGCACGGGTTGGCAGCGCTGTTGCGCGGGCTGAAGGCGCACACCAGCAACATCACCGCAATCGTCACTGTGGCCGACGATGGGGGCAGCTCCGGTCGGCTGCGCCGCGAGTTCGGCGTGTTGCCGCCGGGGGACTTCCGCATGTGCATCTCGGCCCTGGCCGACGACGAATCGCTGGTCTCGCAGCTCATGCAGTACCGCTTCGCCAGCGGGAACGGGCTGAGCGGCCACTCGTTCGGCAACTTGTTCATCATCGCCATGGCTGAGCTGACCGGCAGCTTCGAGCGGGCGATCCTGGAATCCAGCCGCGTGGTGGCCAGTCAGGGGCGGATCGTGCCCAGCACGCTGACCGACGTGACGCTCTGCGCGGAGTACAGAGCGCCGGCAGAGATACTGGCCGGCGGGCCGCCTCCGCCCGTGCGCGGCGAATCGTCCATCGCCAAGCGCGGCTGGCCGATCGAGCGGGTGTGGCTGGAGCCGAGCGATCCGCCGGCCTATCCGGAAGCGGTGAGAGCGATCCTCGAGGCCGACTTGGTCGTGCTTGGGCCGGGCAGCCTGTTCACCAGCGTGCTGCCTAACTTGCTGGTGCCGGGGATCACCCAGGCGCTGCGCGAGACGCGCGCGCGTTGTGTGTATGTTTGCAACGTGGCCACCGAACGCGGTGAGACAGATCACTTCACGATGAGCGATCACGTCCATGCACTGGAACGACACATCGGGTCGGGGATCGTAGATGTGGTGTTGGCCAACAACCGGATCTACGCGCAGCCAGAGGGGGTAGAGGTAGTGCTGGCCGAGCCGTCGGTGGCCGGCAGTGCCGTGGAGGTCGCACAAGCTAACCTGGCCGACGAAGAGCATCCCTGGCGGCACGACCCGTACAAACTGGCCGCGGCGGTGCTTCAGTTCGCCCGCGCACGCCGAGAGGGCGCATGATGGCCAACCGATACGCAGATTGGCTGAGGCAGGCGCA
>DAOTYZ010000155.1:0-16339 GCA_034434555.1 Candidatus Roseilinea sp. | reverse complement strand
TACGCTGGCGCGAGCGCAGCGCCGGCGATCCCGACCTCTTTTACATGTTCATCACCTTCGACGAGACTCAGCGTTACATTCGCGCCCTGGCTGCCAATTACGCGATCTACCACCGTCTATACGGTCGGCCATGATGGACGCGGGATCGTAACGGTAGCCGACGCGATCCGATAGTACATAACTGCGAACTCGCCGCCGCAATGTGAACAGGGTTGTCCAAAGCACTGGCGGACTTACGTGCTCATGCCTCATCGTTATGTAGGTGTATTCATAACTAAACGGAGTCCGCGCCGAGTGGGCAAAGTCGGCATCACTGCCTACGCTCATGAGCTGCCTGTGCTCATCGGCGATCTGCAAAGGGCCATCTCACTAACAGATAACCTGGTTGCGCTGCTAGAACGAATGTGCTATAATATGTCAATGAAGCTGGGTTGTCCCTGGCTGTATTCACGAAACTTTTAGACTGTCTGCGGTGCGTTATGGCTAATAAGACCCTCTCTCTCAAGCGCAGTATCGAGGCCCCTGGCGAACTGGTTTATCATGCGTTTACCAACGCCACGCTGCTCCGTGAGTGGTTCTGTGATGTTGCGATCGCCCAGCCACGAGTAGGAGGGAGGTTTTATTGTCAATGGCAGGATGGTCGGGCGATGATGGGCAGATACACCGCTTTGGTGCCGAGCAAACGGATCGCTTTTGATTTGCGCGGCGACGATGATGGTTACTATTCGCAATGCACGATCACTTTATCTACTAAGGACGATGCGACTACTTTACAGCTCACCGACGCAAGTGAAAGCAAAACTTGGGCTAAGTCAATCGAAGAGATTGAGGCGCGTTGGAATATCGCCCTGGATAATCTCAAGTCGGTGCTGGAAACGGGCGTTGATCAACGCCTGGCGCAGCGGCCAACGCTGGGTGTATCTGTGGACGCTGTGCGCCCCGGTGAAGAAGGTCTGCGGGTGAGCAGCGCGAGCGAGGACGTCGCTTTGCAAGCCGGCGACGTCATCTTAAGCATCAATGGCAAGAAGCTAAACGGCGCTTGGGGGTTGAGCGATGCGCTGGAAGGTTATACAGCCGGCGATAAAGTCAAAGTGACCTTTCGGCGCAATGGCAAGACGATGAACGCCACGCTTAAGCTCTTGGCATCTCCGTTACCAGAGGTGCCTTCCACCGCTGAGGAGCTGGCGGAAATCGTCGCGCGCAGATACACCGAGGTCAACCGCGACCTGACCCAAGCCTTCAAGGGCGTGAGCGAAGAGCGCGCAGCGCGTGCGCCTGCGCCGGGACAATGGAGCGCGCGTCACATCTTGGCCCACTTGATCGTGGAGGAGCGCAACTTGCACGCTTGGCTCACCGATATCATCGCCGGCAACGAGCCGTGGTACGACGCCCAAACCGACAGCCTGCGCGTCCGACTGGATGCTGTGATCAACGGCTTCCCAACCGTTCAAGCTTTGCTGACCGAGCTAAAGCGCAACGAGGCTGAAACAGTCGCGCTTCTGAATGCACTGCCGGACGAATTTGTGGCACGCAAGGGGAGCTACTATCGGCTGGCTGTGCGCATGCTTAGCTGGCCCGATCACGCACGCGAGCACTTGAGCCAGATCGCAGCCGCTGTGAAGGCTGCCGTCCCTTCGGCGATACCCGCGTTTTAGCCACGCTCATCTAGGACGTGAAGTTGATAGTCGGTGACGAACGTCTTTAAGTGCTCGATCAGCTCGGCCCATTGTTCGCTGTTCAGGATTTGAGCGAGTGACTCTTGGTCGGCGACGACGGCCGGCATGATGATCTGCGGCCCTTCACCATACACGGTATACCAAGCCTCTGTGGGACGAATCCCTAGCTTAACCAGCTTCGGGGCGAACTCCTGAACGACAAACTCGAAGTAAGCAGTCTCCGCATCGGGCTTGATGTTCCAACTGAAGACGAGTCTGGTCATGGTTGCTACTGCGATCAGTGCTTCATTTCTAGCAAGACAACTTGGGTGTCTTCGGGAAGACTGCTGCGGGTGACCTTAAGCGTCTCTTGAGGTTTGACGCTCGTTAGTCCCATCTCTTTCAGGAACTTATTGAGGTTGTCCTTGCTGTTGTAGCCCATTGGGATCACGATGCTTGGCTCGATCATGCTGATCAATTCCGAGGCTTGAGCGGGTGTAAGCTCGCCGTTGCCACCGATAGGCACGAGCAGGACATCCACGGTCTCCAGCGCGTCTATTTGCGATTGCGAGGGTACGAATGACAGGCCGCCGAGATGAGCGACGGTCAGGCCATCGAAGTTGAAGGCGTAGGCCGTGCTCTTGAGCGCGTTGCCTTTTTTCTCGGCTCGCATGGCGCTCCCGATGATGAATACCCCCCCGATCTCATACTCGCCTGGGCCGGTGACCTTATATACTTCACCGCGCTGTGCAGGGGTGACAGCACTGACGTAGTTATAGCGAGGCTCGTCGCGGCTAATAGTAACAACGTCCGCCTTCAATTTGGGAAGCTCGCCCAAGCCGACGCTGGGGCTATAGGGGTCGGTTACCACTGCGAGCACGCCACGCTCGGTCATGCGAAAGCAGCCGTGCCCATACCAGGTTAATTCCATGCTGACGATTGTAATAGTGGGGCGACGGGTGGGGGGTGCATTCACAGTTCGGGGCAAGGCCGATCTCACGCGGAGACGCGGAGAACGCGAAGAATTTGAAAGTACAGCATCCTTGGTCACTGCCTGGAAGGCGCACTGTATTGCCCCCATTGGTGAATGCACCCCAGGTGGGTGCATCACGGCCAGGGGCAATGCCCCCTTCTCATTCCCGCGTAAGCGAAAGAGGAGGACAACTGAGGATGAAGGGGGCAGCAGGGGCGGTTCGCAAATCGCCCCTGCTGTCCCAATCAGTAAGTGCACTCCACAGCTACAGATAGGTAGAATAGAAAGCAACGCAGGCTAGATTTACTGCCATAGTCCCACACAAGATAACCACAGAACACACCTAGACATTGCTGCTGTATCCCATGAAGAATGTCCTTGTCACCGGCGGCGCCGGCTTCATCGGTTCGAACTATGTACGCTACGCGCTCCAGGCACACCCCGATTGGCACGTGATCGTGCTGGATAAGTTGACCTATGCCGGCAACCTGGATAACCTGCGCGACGTCGCAGACGCTTTCAAGGGGCGCTACACCTTCATTCGCGGTGATATCGCCGACCGCGAAGTGGTGTTCGACGCAATCCGCCAACATCGCGTCCAGACCATCGTCAACTTCGCTGCCGAGTCGCACGTTGACCGATCGATCCTAAATCCCGACGCCTTCATCATGACCGACGTGTATGGCACCTATGTGCTGCTAGAGGCAGCCCGCGAGCTTGGCGTGGAGCGTTTCCACCAAGTCTCGACCGACGAGGTGTATGGGGATGTGCCAGAGGGCTACTCAACGGAAGATGACCCCCTGAGACCGAACTCGCCCTACGCAGCTAGCAAGGCCTCTGCTGAGCTGCTCATTCGCGCCTACCGCGTCACCTACAACCTGCCGGTCACCATCACGCGCGGGTCAAACACCTTTGGGCCATACCAGTACCCTGAGAAGCTGCTCCCTCTATTCATCACCAACGCCATTGACAATGAGCCACTGCCACTTTACGGCGATGGCATGCAGGTGCGTGACTGGCTCTACGTCATGGATCACGTGCAAGGCATCGATCTGGTACTCACGCACGGAGAAGCAGGCGAGGCATATAACCTGGGTGGGGAGAACGAGCGCCATAACATTGACGTGGTGCGCATGATGCTGGCGATCCTCGGCAAGCCTGAATCGCTGATCCGTCACGTAGCCGACCGGCCCGGCCACGATCGGCGCTACGCGCTGGACACTCGCAAGGCACGCGCGCTGGGCTGGGCGCCGCGCAGCGACTTCGAGACCGCCCTGCGTGAGACCGTGGATTGGTATGTCAACAACGCCTGGTGGTGGCGCAAGATCAAAAGCAGCGAGTTCAAGGAGTTCTATCGCCGGCAATATGCCGAGCGGCTGGCCCGGGCTTCGTGACGACCGACAACATGTTCGAATTGACCTTCCTCGGCACTGCAGCCTCGGCCCCCCTGCCCAAGCGCGGGCTTTCGTCGGCCATCGTTGCCCATAACGAGCACCGCTTTATGGTGGACTGCGGCGAGGGCACCCAGCGCCAACTGCTCAGCAGCGGGTTAGGCTTTCGCCGGCTAGAGCACATCCTGATCACTCATCCCCACCTCGACCACATTCTGGGGCTGGCTGGCATCCTCTCCACGCTGGGCCAGTGGGAGACGCTGGATCAAATGAACATCTACGGCGGTCAGAGCACGCTCGACCGCATCGAAGACTTAATCAACAGGATCGTCTTCCGCGGCACGCGACCGCCAATTCAGATTCACTTGATCCCCATCGAACCAGGGATCGTCTTCAAGGGCGATGACTTCGACGTGCTGGCCTTTCCGGTTCGCCACCGTGGGCCGGACTGCTTTGGCTTTGTCTTTCAGGAACACTCGCGGCGGCCGTTCTTAAACGAGAAGGCGAATGCCCTGGGCGTGCCCCAAGGGCCAGAGCGTCGCTTGTTAGTAAAGGGGCTGCCCATCACTCTAACCGATGGTCGAATGATTTACCCCGACGACGTGCTAGGCGAACTTCAGCCTGGGGCTAAACTGGTGATCACCGGCGACATTGGCGAGATTGACGGGCTAGAGCGCATCGCGCGCAACGCTCATGCTTTGGTCACCGAGGCCACCTACATGGAAAGCGACGCCGAGATCGCGCGCCAAAACGGACACATCACGGCTGCCCAAGCTGCGCGGCTAGCTCAGCGGTCCAACGCTCAACAACTCATCCTCACCCATATCTCCGGGCGCTACCGGGAACGCGACCTGGAAGCAGAGGCGCGCGCCATCTTCCCCAACACCGTCATCGCGCGCGACTTCGACGCCTTCAAGATCAAGGCACTGCACGAAGCGCTCAAGCCGGCTGAATAGCCATGCCTACCCTTTTGCTGATCCGACACGCCACCAACGATTTTGTGAAGACCGGCAGATTGCCTGGGCGCACGCCAAACATTCATCTCAACGAAGAAGGACGCCGACAGGCGGAAGCCCTGGCCCGCCTGTTGCATGAACACCCCCTCGACGCCATCTACAGCAGCCCACTCGAGCGCGCAATCGAGACCGCCTGGCGCATCGCCGCCGACCGCGACTTGCCTATAGCCATCTGCCGCGATTTGGCCGATACGGACAATGGCGGCTACACCGGCATGGAGATCAAACGGCTGAGCGAAGACGAGGCCACCCGCGACTTTTGGCGCGTGGTGATCGAGACGCCTTCACAGGCGCGCTTCCCCAACGGCGAAGGGTTGCTGGAGATGCAACAGCGGGTTGTGAGGGCGCTCGAGGCCCTCCTCAGCGCTCATCCAGACATAACCCAAGGCGAGGAGTCCGAGGACAAACCAAAGCGGCGATCACAGGTGATCGCTGCCGTTGCCCATGCCGACGTGATCAAGGCCGCGCTGGCCCACTACCTGGGCATGCCCTTCGATAACTTTCAGCGCTTGAGCATTGCGCCGGCTTCGATCAGCGCCGTCTCTGTGAGTCACGACGACAAAACCGGCCGGCGCTATGTCGTGGTCAACTATGTGAACCGCGTCCCAGCCGCATAGTGCGCAGGCAGATTTACGCAGACCCATCCGGCGCGGGATGCGTTCATCACCTAAATCAAAGCATGACACACTCGCGCGGCGGGTGAGCAGGCCACCCCATCTATAGACGCATCCTCCTGGTGGGACACATTCGCCAATGGGGGTAACCCTCAACCAGGCGATGCTGCTAGTGAAGGTGGGCTTATAGAGGGCGACGGCGTGCCGTCGCCCACCCTGAGTTCTGCCCTTGGCTGTGAATGCACCTTCCCAGTGCGTGTTGACGTGCCGGCCAGTAAAATCCAGCGCGTCGTTCTGAATGCGTCGGTATCGTGCGCTCTCCCTCGTTGCGCTCATCACGCTCATCCTCTCCATTACCGCTTACATCGCCATCGGGTCAGCCCAAGCGCTGCACACCCGCGGCACCGTCCAACCCTTTCCGCAACCGGTGTTCGGCGCGGAGGAACTGCGGTTAGGGGTCAACGCAGCGCTGGAACAATACGACGACCGGACGCTCGAAGCGCGCCTAAGCGGGCTGGCCGAGCGCGGCATCCATACCGTGCGCCAGGAGTTCCGCTGGAGCGCGTTAGAACCAGCGCAGGGACGATTCAACTGGGCCGCCAGCGATCGCATCATGCAGGCCGCTGCCCGCTATGGGATCGCCATCTTGCCGGTGCTGTGGACGACGCCGGAATGGGCGCGCGCGCCGTCGGCATCAGCGCGCTTTCCGCCCACCGAGACTGCACCGCCGGCTGATCCGGAGAACTTCGCGCGCTTCGCCGGCGCCTTCGCCCAGCGCTACGGCCATCTAAAGACGGCCGACGGCCAGAAACTCTTGCTCGGCTATCAAATCTGGGACGAACCCAACCTGAGCGCGGCCTGGGGCAACGCCTTAGTAGATCCAACGTATTACCTCCAGCTCCTGCGCGCAGCGCGCGCGGCGATCCGCGCAGTTGATCCAGACGCGCGCATCGTGCTGGCCGGCCTAGCGCCAACCGTCGAGCAAAGCAACGTCAACCTCGCGCCGCAGACCTTTTTGCTCAAGCTTTATCAATTGGGTGGGCATGAGGCATTTGAAATCGCCGCGGCCAAGGCCTATGGCTTTGACTTCCCGCCGGATGACCGCCGGGTGGACGCCAGCGTGCTCAACTTCTCGCACGCGATCTTGTTGCGCGAGATGATGGTCGCCCACAACGACGGGCACAAGGCCATCTGGATCACCCAGTTCGGCTGGAACGCGCTGCCCGCCGGCTGGCGCGGCGAGCCTTCAATTTGGGGCAATGTCAGTGAGGCCCAACAGGCGGAATACGTGGTACGCGCCGTGGCGCGCGCGGCGCGCGAATGGCCCTGGGCTGGCGCAATGTTCCTCGAAGCCCTCCAACCCCGTCCCCGCCCCCAACGCCCAGAGGCCGACGCCCAGTGGGGCTTCGCGCTGATCGGCCAAGACGGCGAGCCACGCCCAGCCTACCGCGCACTGGCCCAGGCCGTGCCCATCGCCGCTCAAGCGCCACGCGCTCAGCTCTTCGCTAACTGCCGCTACGCGCAGAGCCTGTACCGGACGCTTAACCTAGAGAACGTGATGACGGCCATGCCGGAGATACTGGCCGCCAAGCCGGACTGCACCACACCCAACCCGCGCGCCACGTTCAGCCCAGGCTGGCGCTTCGGCCAACTCGGGGCCGATATCCCCGACCGCCCCGACGCAAGGGCGACGTTCTCCTTCACCGGCGATGCGTTGGCCCTGATCGTGCGGCGCGCCAATTACCGCGCCTACACCTTTGTAGAGATAGACGGTCAGCCGGCTAATCTTTTGCCGCGCGAGCCGCGCGGCGCTTATCTGATCATGACTTCACCCGGCTTGTATCCCGTGATCGAGACGATCGCGGTCGCGGATGGACTGGGACAAGGGCAGCACACAGCGACGGTGACGGTTGATCGTGGTTGGAATCAGTGGGCACTGATCGGATGGAGCAGCAAGCAAGCCGATAGCACCCCTTGGGCGCTGTGGCGCGGGCTGGCACTGATGTTGGGCGGACTGAGCCTTGCTGTCCTCGTCGTCAGCTTGCCGCGCGCGCATTGGGGCGCGTGGTGGCAGGTGCAAATCGCGCGCGCACGGGATCCGCTGGCTGGCCAGGCGCGCTGGCGCGCCCGCGCAGCGCTCGCCGCTGCGCTGCTCTGGCTCACCACGGCCCTTACCTGGGCACAAGACGCTGCCACAGCCTACCGCGCCCTCAACCTCGGCCCTCAGGTTGTCCTGAGCGGTCTGGCCTCCGGTGTGTTGTTCTGGTCGCCGGCGGCGACGATCAGCCTGCTGGCCCTGGCTGCACTTGGCCTGCTGATATTCCTGCGGCTAGAGCTGGGGTTGATGCTGGTGGCGTTCTTCATCCCCTTCTACCTATCGCCACAGCGGCTCTTCGAGCGGTCGTTTGCGATGGTCGAGTTGGTCCTTGTGCTCTGCGCCATCTCATGGGCCGCGCGGTGGGCCTGGCGGTTGCGGGGCGTGCCACTCCGTGCGCTGCGTCCCCGCTTGAAGCTGCTCGACTGGAGCGTGCTGGGACTGACGGTCGTCGCGCTGCTCTCGGCCTTGCAGGCCGATTTTCGGGTCGAGGCGTTCCGAGAATGGCGATTGGTGATCATCGAGCCGGCCCTGCTCTACTTGATGCTGCGGGCGTTCCCCGATACCGAGAAGGGTCACCCGCCGTCCTTCATGCCACTGCTTGATGCCTTTCTCGCAGGCGCAACCGTCGTCGCGCTGCTCGGCTTGCTCAACTACGCCCGTGGGAACGTCGTCGCAGCGGAATTTGGGCTGCCGCGCATCAGGAGCGTGTTTGGGTCGCCGAATAACGATGCGCTCTTCTTAGAGCGCGCGCTGCCGCTCCTGATGGCCGGCGCCGCGCTGGGAAAGGGGCACGGCGTGCGCCGGCTGGCGTATCTGCTTGCCATCATCCCGGTCGGGATGGCCTTGTTGTTGACGCAATCCCGCGGCGCTTTGCTGTTGGGCCTGCCGGCTATGGTGATCATCATGGCGTTGCTGGCCGGTGGGCGCTGGCGCTGGCTGGGCATCGCTTTGCTCGTTATTACCGTCCTCGGCTTTCTGGCCTTGTTCAGCGGCCTCGCTCAGGAGGCGCTGGCCGGCACGCGGCTGGCCAGTGCGCTGGACTTACAACGCGGCACAGGCTTCTTTCGCCTAAACCTCTGGCAGAGCGCGCTCATCATGTGGCGCGACCATCCCTGGCTGGGCGTCGGGCCGGATAACTTCCTCTACGCCTACCGCAGCTTCTACATCCTGCCAGCGGCTTGGCAGGAGCCGAACCTTTCTCACCCACACAACATCGTGCTCGATTTCGCCACGCGACTGGGTGGGCTGGGGGTGCTCATCGGCGGCGGGATGATCCTAGGGTATGTCGCGCAAATCAAGCGCGCGCTGCGGCACGATCGCGCGTTGGCCGTGGGATGCGCCGGCTTGCTGGCAGCCATGCTCGGCCACGGCCTGGTGGACCACAGCTTCTTCTTGATCGAACTGGCCTATCCGTTTATGCTCACCGCCGGCTTGTTGTCAGCAATGGGCAGTCGTGAGCGAGGCGCAGAACTCGTTTATGGATGAGGCAACGGCACTGCCGCCCACAGAGACGCGCAAAGCGCGCTGCCGGACTTATCCCGCGCTGGGCGAGCATGCCGCGCTGTGGTACTTCCCTCAGCTCACTGGCGGGACCACTCGCGTGTTGCGCAACGCGCTGTGCATCTACGCAGCGCGCATCGCGCCCAGCTTCGGCATCAAGCGTTTTCTGCTGCGCCTCACAGGCGCGCAGATTGCGCCCTACGCCGCGATTGGGCTAGGAGTCACACTAGATATCTTCTTTCCCCAAGACATCACCATCGAAGATGATGCCACCATCGGCTACAACACGACGATCCTCGCCCACGAGTTCACCTATCGCGAGTGGCGGCGCGGGCCGGTGCGCATCGCGCGCGGCGCGACAGTAGGCGCCAACTGCACCATCCTGCCCGGCGTGGTGATCGGCGAGGGCGCAGTGATCAGCGCGATGAGCCTCGTCAACCGCGATGTGCCGCCCGGCGCATTCGTCGGCGGGGTGCCGATTCGGTTGCTGCGCCGGACGTAAACTACGCCGTATGCAAAGGGTGGGCTTTATGCTCAAGGTCAAACCTCACCTCATCGAGGAATACAAACGGCGCCACAAAGCTGTTTGGCCGGAGATGCTCCAAGCGCTGCGCGAGACCGGCTGGCACAACTACTCGATCTTCATGCACAGCGACGGCACGTTGTTCTTCTACGTGGAAACGCCGGACTTCCAGGCCGCGCTACAGGGTATGGCGGCCCGCGAGGTGAACACCCGCTGGCAGGAATACATGAAGGACTTCTTCGAGGATACCGGCGGCAAACCTGCTGATCAGAGCTTCATCATGCTCGAGGAAGTCTTCCATCTAGACTGAATATCACGCCGAGTCAATCGCGCCCGAATGACGAGAGAAACGGATAATCTCATATCGCCAATCCTGAAGGAAGTCAACCATGACCAGCTATGCCTTGCTTGCCGAGCAACTGACCGCCAAAGGCATTGACGTTGAATCCGTCAAAGCCAAGCTAAAGGCTCAACACATTGAGCTGCCTTCTTGGGGCTTTGCCAACACTGGCACCCGCTTCAAGACCTACGCCTGGCCCGGCGCTGCGCGCAACATCTATGAGAAGCTCGCCGACGCGGCCTTCGTCCATAAGCTCACCGGCGTGTGCCCTTCGGTCGCCATTCACATCCCTTGGGACAAAGTGGACGACTGGCGCGCCCTGGCCGAATACGCCAGAGCACAAGGGGTGCGGATCGGCGCGGTGAACACCAACACGTTTCAGGCCGACCGCTACAAGTGGGGCAGCATCACCAACGCTGATCCTGCGGTTCGCCAGGTCGCGTTCGAGCATCATCTGGAGTGCATCGCTATCGCCCAACAGGTCGGCTCGACCACGCTAAGCCTGTGGTATGGCGATGGCACAAACTACGCCGGCCAAGAGTCATTCGTCGCACGCCGCCACCGCATGATCGAGTTTCTCCAGCGCGTGTACGCGGCGCTGCCGGAATCCATGCGCATGTTGATCGAGTACAAGTTCTACGAGCCGGCCTTTTATCACACCGACCTGGCCGACTGGGGCCAGGCATACGCCGTCTGCCTTAAGCTAGGGCCGCGCGCCCAAGTGCTGGTTGACCTCGGTCACCATGCCCACGGCGTGAATATCGAGCACATCGTGGCCACCCTGCTTGACGAGGGTAGGCTAGGTGGGTTTCACTTCAACAACCGCAAGTACAGCGATGACGACCTGATCGTGGGCACGATCAACCCCTTCGAGTTATTCCTGATCTTCAATGAGCTGGTGGCTGCTGGCGAGGCGGCCAAGGATGTGGCTTACATGATTGACCAATGCCATGTGATCGAGCCGAAGATAGAGGCGATGGTGCAGAGCGTGATCAACATCCAGGTTGCCTATGCCAAGGCACTGATCGTTGACCGCGCTGCGCTGAGCGCACGGCAAGCAGAACACGACGTGCTGGGCGCGCACCGCGTCTTAATGGATGCCTTCGAGACCGACGTACGACCATTGCTGGCCCAGGTGCGCCACGAGATGGGCCTTCATCCTGATCCCATCGCTGCCCTGCATGAGAGCGGCTACGAGCAGAAGATCGCCGCCGAGCGAGGCGTCAGCCAGGTTGGCGGCGGCTTTCCGGAAGCAGACTAACTTATGACCCTCAACGGATTCATTGACCTGCGCTCCGACACGCTCACCATCCCTACGCCGGCCATGCGCGAAGCCATGGCTGCGGCTGAGGTAGGCGACGACGTGTTTGGCGAAGATCCCACTGTCAACCTGCTCGAGGAAATGGCCGCCGAACGGATGGGGCACGAAGCAGCGTTGCTGGTGTGTAGCGGCACGATGGGCAACCTGGTCGCCTTGTTGACGCACTGCGAGCGCGGCGATGAAGTCATCGTCGGCGACTGGGCGCACGTGTATGTCTATGAAGCCGGCGGCCTCGCCGCTGTGGGCGGTATCCTGCCGCACGTCCTCCCGAATCAGCCAGACGGCACGCTGGACCTGGATGAAGTCGCAGCAGCCATTCGGCCCAATAACGTGCACTATCCGGTGACGCGCGTCGTGGCCTTGGAGAACACACACAATCGCATGGGCGGAGCCTACCTAACGCCAGAATACACGTCTAAGGCCGCCGAACTCGCTCATGCTTACGGGCTGAAACTCCACATAGATGGCGCGCGCGTCTTCAACGCGGCAGTTGCTCAAGGCGTGGATGTGAAAGCCCTGGCTCAGCCAGCGGATAGCGTGACGTTCTGCCTGAGCAAAGGCTTGAGCGCGCCGGTCGGCTCGCTCTTGTGCGGCTCACGCCAATTTATCGAGAAGGCCCGTCGCCGGCGCAAGCTGCTCGGTGGCGGTCTGCGTCAGGCCGGCGTGATCGCCGCTGCCGGCATCGTGGCCCTTGAGCAGATGGTGGATCGGCTGCGCGAAGATCACGCCAACGCCCAGGTGCTGGCGCGGGGCATTGCTCGGATCGAGGGATTGCACGTCAACTTGGCCCAAGTGCGCACCAATATGGTGTACTTCGACCTTGACCCTGCCCTACCCTTCGACGCTGCGGCGCTCTGCCGGCGCGCAGCAGCCGAAGGCGTAAAGATGCTGCCGGTGGGTGCGCGCCGCATTCGCGCCGTCACACATTGCTATATCTCGCGCGATGAGGCGGAGACCGCCGCGCAAATCATTGCGCACGCCGTTCGAGATTGGCACGAACCTGCTGGCCAGGTTAACGTCCATGCATATTAGCGTCTGCTTATAGGGGTCGCCAGAGCTGCGCACCCAGCCTAACGCGACTCTTAAACGTCAGTCACTATACTGAGCTGCTGGATATGCGCACGCTGCTCGCAATCTTCGCCCACCCCGACGATGAATCGTTCGGCCCTGGGGGGACGCTGGCCAAGTATGCCTACAACGGCGTCGCCGTTCATTATTTATGTGGCACGCGCGGCGAAGCCGGCACAGTGGACCCGGAGCGCCTGAACGGCTACGCCGATGTTGGGTCGCTGCGCACCGCCGAGCTGATGTGCGCTGCGCGCGTGCTGCGGCTGGCTGGCGTGCATTTTCTGGGCTACCGCGACTCTGGGATGGCCGGCACAGAGAGCAACTCGCTTCCCGATAGCCTGCACGCAGCCCCGCTCGACGAGGTCGCCGGTCGGATCATCGAACACATCGAGCGCCTGCGCCCCGACGTGATCATCACACATGATCCGTTCGGCGGCTACGGCCATCCGGACCACATCAAGCTCCATCGTGCTACGCTGTGCGCCTACGAGCTGCGCTATGGGGTTGAGTGGACGCTGGAGGCCGACGGGCGTTGGGTGAGCGCGCGACAGAATGTGCCGACCGCGCCGCGGCTGTACTTCGCCACGCTCCCCAAGACCCTCCTCAAATGGGCCGTGCGCATCCTGCCACTGTTCGGCCAAAATCCGCGCGCGTTCGGACGGAACGGCGATATTGACCTGGTGCAGATCGCTTCGTGGGATGTGCCGGTCACCACGCGGATTGACACGCGCCGCTACGTTACGATCAAGCAGCAAGCAGCCGACTGCCATGCCAGCCAGCAGTCGTTTGGCCGGCGCAGCCGCATTCAGCGCTTCCTCTTCCGCCGCAACCAAGGCACGGAATACTTCTGCCGAGCCTTGCCAAGCTATCGCCGTGGCGAGCCTCTGGAGACCGGCTTGTTTGGAGATTAGCCCGATGGGAATCGCCTTCTTCGACATGGACAAGACGCTGCTCAGCAAGAGCAGCAGCTCGCTCTACGTGCGCTATCTGTGGCGCCATCGGTTGATCTCCCTCGGTGAGATGCTGGAGGTGATGCTCGTCACGGCGCAATACTCGCTGAACATGTTGAACTTTCCGGCGGCGATGGCCCGCCTCAGCCGGCGCGTCCAAGGCGGTGATGCGGCAGTGACAAAAGCTTTATGCGACCGCTGGGCAGAAGAAGAGCTGCTGGGCTACATCGCGCTGAAGGCGCTGGAACGCTTGCGCGCGCATCAGGCGCGCGGCGACCACGTGGTCTTGCTCTCGGCATCTACTCAGTTCGCCGTTGAGCCGGTCGCCCGTCATCTTGGCATCCCCTTTCGCTGCACCGAGCTGAAGGTCTGCGATGGCAAATTCACCGGCGGCGTGGTCGGCGAGCCGTGCTACGGCGAAGGCAAGCGCATCTGGGCCGAGCGCATCGCAACGGAACATGGCGTGCCGCTCAGCGCCTGCACCTTCTATACCGACTCATACACTGACCGCCCGTTGCTGGATGTCGTTGGACATCCTGTCGTGGTGAATCCTGACCGCGCCCTGCGTCGCTACGCACAGCAACGCGGCTGGCCGATTGAATACTTCTACTGAAAAAGTCTGAGGAAGCGCTATTCGCTTGCGGAGTAAGAGCCTCCCGCTTTGGTGAGCGCCTTGTCCCAGCCATCCAGCCCACCGTTTCTGGCCACCGCTACGCCAAACTCGCCGGCCAGCGTTACAGCGCCCTGGGTGAGGCGCTGGCCGGCCACGACCGGCACAACCAGCAGGTCAGCCTTGCGCAACAGAGCGGCGCGCTCCGCGGCGCGCGCTACATCATTTCGGTCAATCACGCTGGAGACTTCGACAACCAGCCATAATTCGCCTTCATCCTGCGCTGGCAGCAACCCGCCGCGCACGATTAGGTCGGCATCAACGATTCGCCGAATCTCTGCCTCGTCCAGACGATTTCTGAGGATGTCCCACACATCGCCGGCATCTACAACACGTGGCTTGCGCAGTCGGCCGCCAAAGATTGCGCCGACCTTATTGCGGTATTCGATTTCGAGCAGCTTACCCCGGATATCCGCAAACTGATTATCGTTGCGCCGCTGGGCGTCCTCGAAACGCAGGGTCAATTGCCTAATCGCTTCAGCCAGCTCAGCAAAGCGCTCATCGTTGCGCCGCTGGGCCTCCTCGAAGCGCAGGGTTAGCTGCTTAATCGCCTCGGTCAGTTCAGCGAAGCGCGCTTCCGCGCGGCGCTGGAACTCAGCCAGCTCAGCAAAGCGCGCTTCCGCGCGGCGCTGGAACTCAGCCAGCTCAGCAAAGCGCTCATCGTTGCGCCGCTGGGCCTCCTCGAAGCGCAGGGTTAGCTGCTTAATCGCCTCAGTCAGCTCAGCGAAGCGCGCTTCCGCGCGGCGCTGGAACTCAGCCAGCTCAGCAAAGCGCTCATCGTTGCGCCGCTGGGCCTCCTCGAAGCGCAGGGTCAATTGCCTGATCGCTTCAGCCAGCTCAGCAAAGCGCTCATCGTTGCGCCGCTGGGCCTCCTCGAAGCGCAGGGTCAACTGCCTGATCGCTTCAGCCAGCTCAGCAAAGCGCTCGTCCGTGCGTCGCTGGGACTCGGCCAGCTCGCGCGGCAGCGCCAGCAGCTCTTCGGTGAACACAACGCGCCGAACCTCGCCCAGCCATTCCGGCTGCTCACGTAGGAGGCGGAGAAGGTCCTGAATATCGTTGACTGTGAAGGCCACTGCCTGGATTATAGATGCTGCTAGAGGGTGGATTCGCCGATAATGCGGACTGGGAGCGCCGCTTTTGTCAGGGATGCTGCGCTCTTTATTCTTGCGTTCTCCGCGTGAGATTAGACTTTCCCCGTGCGTGAACACACTTGCCAGCCCCTGCCGGTCTGGCAGGCTGGTGATTTACAATGCTTGGCCACTGCACGCACATGGTCGGTCAGATGGCTTTTGCTGAGCTTCTAGCAGAAGCAGAACGCGCGTTTAGCGCGAATGAGTATAACCGCGCGCTTGCCCTGACCGAGGAGTTGCTGACTGCTCACCCAGACGCATTGAGCGCTTGGCAGGTGCGCGCTCGCATGCTAAATCAGCCTCTCCAGGCTGCCGAAGCCTACGCGCGCATCTTGGACATCACGCCGGCAGACGCCGAGGCGATGAAGCAGCGCGCGCTCGCCTTGAGCGCCATCGGCCAGCATGACGAGGCGATGCGACTGGCACGTCAGGCGCTGGACTATCTGCCGGCAGAGCCGGCGCTCGCGCAGTTCATCCCTGCATCTGAGCCACCCGTACGCAGTTCGCTGCGCGAAGCGCTGGACTATCTGGACGCCGGCCTGCTTGCTCAGAGCATAGCCCTCTTGCGTCGCCTGGCCGAACGCGCCCCGGAGCGGCTGGATATCCGCGTGTGCCTGGCCCAGGCGCTGTGGCGTTGGGGGCTATATGTCTCGGCTGCGCAGACGTGTCAGGTCATCCTCGATGAGCTGCCGGACTGTCTGAACGCGCATGCTTTGCTGTTGGCCTTCTGGAAGCGCTTTGGGCCGGCGGGGTTTGCTGAGTTTCATCTCAGCGCGCTGGCCCGCCTCGACCCCGATCATCGCCACACCCGAGCGCTGCTGGGGGATGAATTCACCCTGATCGCCCAGGAAGCGTCGGCGGCTCAGGCCGGCGAAGATACCGAGCAGGTGGCAGAGTGGGTGGAGACGTTGGCTGCTGCCTCGACCGTCGTGCCAAGACTGCCGGACCGCCCCGCGACTGCGATGGCCGGTCGCACGTCATCCGTCCAGGGAGACGAGCAGGCAACGATGACTCCCTCAGAAGGCCATGCGCCGAGTGATGCACAGGAAGAAGCATTAGGGCCACTGGTGCCGTTGGAGTGGCAGTTGGC
>DAOTYZ010000154.1:0-2023 GCA_034434555.1 Candidatus Roseilinea sp. | reverse complement strand
TGTCTCGGGCGCGAACGCACAGGGCACTTATCACGCGCTCGACTACAATCCGCTTCGATTCAACACATTCACAACGGAAGATCTATGGCCATCCTCGCAGACAAGAACACCCGCCTGATCGTCCAGGGGATCACGGGACGAGAAGGTGACTTCCACGCGCGACAGATGCAAGCCTACAGCCCGATCGTTGTGGGCGGCGTGACGCCCGGCAAGGGCGGCATGGTGACCGATTATGGCGTGCCGGTCTTCGACACCGTCGGCCAGGCAGTGCGCGAGGTAGAGGCTAACGCCAGCGTGATCTACGTGCCGGCCCGCTTCGCACCCGACGCGATCATGGAAGCCGCCGACGCCGGCATCCGGCTTATCGTGTGCATCACTGAAGGCGTGCCGGTGCTAGACATGATCCGCGTCCGCGCCTACCTGGATATGAAGCAATCACTGCTGCTGGGGCCAAATTGTCCCGGCCTGCTCACGCCGGGCCAAGCCAAGATCGGCATCATCCCGGCCAACATCGCTGCGCCTGGCAACGTCGGCGTCGTCTCGCGCAGCGGCACACTCACTTACGAAGCGGTCAACGCCCTGACGCAGTCCGGCATGGGCCAGAGCACTATCGTCGGCATCGGCGGCGACCCAGTGCGCGGCCTGGGCTTCCTTGAGGTGATCAAGATGTTCAACGACGATCCACAGACCGAGAAGATCGTAATGATCGGCGAGATCGGCGGCAGCGACGAGGAGATCGCCGCGGCCTGGATCAGGGAGCATGTGAAGAAACCGGTGGTCGGCTTCATCGCAGGCCGCGCAGCGCCACCCGGCAAGCGCATGGGCCACGCGGGCGCAATTATCGAGGGCAACACCGGCACGGCGGAGAGCAAGATCGCAGCGATGCGCGCCGCCGGCATCAAGGTCGCCGAGCTGCCGACCGACATCCCAGCCTTGTTGGCAGATTGTTAAGTGCCAATGTGGTATGTCGTCTGGCGCGGGCGCGTCCCTGGCGTGTATGCCACATGGGAGGAGGCGCGGGCACAGGTGCATAGCTTCTCCGGCGCGCGCTATCGCGCCTTTAAGGACCGCCAACAGGCCGAGCTAGCCTTTGCCGCTGGCCCAGAGGCCGACCTGAGCGCGCTGGCCCTGGACTGGCGGCGCCAGCATCTGCCGCCTGAGGCGCTCCAAGGCTATGCTGTGGACGCAGCTTGGAACGCTCAGACCAAGACAATGCACTATCGCGGCGTGCGGATCGCTGATGACCAGGAGATCTTCCATCATGGCCCATTTGAGGACGCCACCAACAATGTCGGCGAGTTCCTAGCCGTCGTCGAGGGACTGGACTGGCTGAAGCAGCGCGGCCTGCGCGCGCCGATTTACACCGATTCGCTCAACGCGATGCAGTGGGTGTCCGAGCGGCGATGCAACACCGCGCTCGTGCCCACAGCGCGCAATGCCGAGCTGTTTGCGCGAGTTGCCTGGGCCGAGCGCTGGCTGCGCGAGCACGCAGATCACGCGCCAGTGCATAAGTGGCGCACCGAGCTATGGGGCGAGAACCCGGCTGATTTCGGCAGAAAGTAGAGATGCTCGATATCTCTCTCATCCGCAATGAATTCCCTGCCCTCGCCCGCGAGCAGGACGGCCGGCCGCTCGTCTTCTTCGATGCGCCCGGCGGCACGCAGGTCACCCGCCGCTGCCTGGAGCGCATGATGGCCTATCTGACGCGACACAACGCCAATACCCACGGCGCCTTCGTCACGTCACAAGAAAGCGACGCCATTCTCGCCGAGGCGCATGAGGCAGCGGCTGACCTCCTCAACGCTGCGTCGCCGGCAGAGATCGTCTTCGGCCAGAATATGACCAGCCTGACCTTCGCGCTCAGCCGCAGCATTGGCCGCACCCTGGGTGAGGGCGACGAGGTCATCCTCACGCGACTCGATCACGACGCCAACTTCTCGCCCTGGCGGATCATGGCTGCCGAGCGCTGCGTCCGCGTCCACGTGGTGGATGTCTGCCCCGATGACTGCACGCTGGCGCTTGA
>DAOTYZ010000153.1:0-2570 GCA_034434555.1 Candidatus Roseilinea sp. | reverse complement strand
CGGAAAATCTCGCTGGTCACCTCAGGCGGCAGATTATCAGGCAGCGCGGCGATGTTAAGCGCGAAGAGCACCTCGCCGCCCATCGCATACACATCGCTTAGCGCGTTGGCCGCTGCGATGGCGCCGAAGGCGTAGGGGTCGTCCACCACCGGCGTGAAGAAGTCCACCGTCTGGACGATAGCTAGCCGGTCGGATAGCCGATAGACCGCTGCATCGTCCGGCTGGTCGAGGCCGATCAGCAGATCCGGGTGGGACGCTTTATTGAATTTTTGCTGGAGTGGTCGCAACACGGCGGCCAGCGTCGCTGGACTGAGCTTGCCCGCTCAGCCGGCGCACGAGGCGAGCGACGTGAGCTTGATCTTTCTGCCCGTCGTCATGGGCGCGATCTTAGCCCAGGCATTCCTGAGCAGGCACATTTGTAGCGAGGGAGACGCCGACGACGCAGGCTCGCCCCTAATCAGTGAACGCACCTCCGGGCGCTGGGCTACGCGCCAGCCGAGGGTGTTTGGGTCTGGGAAAATTCCACGCGCTCCAGGTAGCGCATGATGTCACCCAGCGAGAGGATGCCGATGGGGGTGCACATGTCATCTGACTCGGCGACCACCAAGCGGTGGATGCGATGGCTCACCAGGATCTTCGCAGCTTCTTTTAAGGACGTATCGGGGGTCACCGTCAACACTCGGTTGGTCATGATCTCGCCGACGGTGAGCTGGTCCCAGGGCTTGCCGCCCTCATGGACCAAGCGCGCGGCCACAATGTCCATCTCAGTAATGATGCCGGCCAGCGCGCAATCGAAATCCACCACGACCAGCGAGCGCAGGCGCTTCTCGTTCATCAGCCGCACCGCATCGCGCACGATGGTTGATGAATCACAAGTGACCACGCCACGGTGCATGGCATCTCGGACGGTCATGCCTTCCATATCGCTATGTCCTCAGCTTTGGTCAAGCGAGTGTAACCTAACTTGGCTTTAACAATTGTGCAGGGGAGTGGTGAGATTAGGAATGAAAGGCTGCGTCGTTGGGCACACGCCTCGGTGATCCGCAAGCGCATCGCCCACGTCATTGCTGCGAAGCATCGCGCGGGTCGGTGATGCTTGGCGTATTGAAATATTTGGACGAGTATAGGAATGGGATTGTCGTCGCCCAACCCAAACTCCTGCTTCTGAACGCGTGCACAGTTTCTCCGTTGTGCATAATCCGAGGTTGTGGCTTATCGTCTGTGCGTCATCCCCGGCGATGGCGTAGGTCAAGAGGTCATTCCTTGTGCGCTCCAAGTGCTGCGGCGCGTCCTGCCCAATCTAGAGGTGGTTGAGGCAGAGGCCGGCTGGGCGTGCTTTCAGCGGACCGGCAACCCATTACCCCAGCACACCATAGAGGCTATCGCCGAATGTGGCGCCGCCTTGTTTGGGGCAGTGTCCTCGCCCACCAGGCGCGTTGAGGGCTACCGCAGCCCGATCGTGCAACTGCGCCAGCGCTTTGGCCTATACGCCAACCTGCGCCCGACCCGCGGGCTGCCCGGCGGCGACCCGCGCGCCGCGCACGTTGACCTTGTGATCGTGCGCGAGAACACCCAAGACTTATACGCCGGTCGGGAGCGCATGCAGGGCGAGGAGGCGATCGCCGAGCGGGTGATCACCCGCGCCGCGTCGGAGCGCATCGCCCGCGTGGCCTTCGCGCTGGCCAACCAGCGCCCGCGCCGGAGCGTGACCATCGTGCACAAAGCCAACATCCTGCCGATCACCGACGGCCTGTTTCGAGATGCCGTGCGCGAGGTGGGCGCGAGCTACCCACAGGTGGCGATCAGCGAGATGCTGGTGGACACGGCGGCGATGATGCTGGCCGCCCGCCCTGATCAATTCGACGTCATCGTGACGACGAACCTCTTCGGTGACATCTTGAGCGATATAGCCAGCGTGTGGGGTGGCGGGATGGGCATGGCGCCCTCACTGAACTTGGGGGAGGATGTCGCAATCGCTGAGCCGGTGCACGGCAGCGCACCGGACATCGCCGGCAGGGGCATTGCCAACCCGTGTGGCGCCATCTTGAGCGCTGCCTTGCTGCTGCGCCATCATTGGCAACTCTCCGCGCTCGCTGAGCGCATCGAGCAGGTGACCTATGCTGCGATTGAGAGCGGTGCCCGCACGCCAGATCTCGGCGGGCAGGCCACTACCCAAGCAGTGGTCGAGGCAATTCTGGAGCGGCTGTAATGGCTTTCTAACGTCAGTTCGGATTTACGTGAAGGGTGCACTCAGTGATTCTCACGCGGAGACGCGGAGAACGCAGGAGAAAGCATTACTTTGGCCGCCTAGCAGGGGAACTTCTAGGAAATCGCATTTCGCCTACTGGTAAATACATCAACCTGGGTGAGAGAACCATGTACAGGGGCAACACGTACAAGTTGACTCAGTGATTTTATTGCGTTCTCTCGCTGCGAGAACTGCGATATGTAAAATCTCCGCGACTCCGCGTCTCCGCGCGAGGAGCGGAAGGCGAAGTTAATCCGAACTCACGTTTTCTAGCTTTCTGATGCGTTGTTTCTAATGGAGCGCGCCTAAAGTGTAGGGGTGC
>DAOTYZ010000152.1:0-1709 GCA_034434555.1 Candidatus Roseilinea sp. | reverse complement strand
AGGACGGTATCTTGCCCGACGCGGGCAGCTTCGTAGCGCAACACGCCCTCTCGGTTGACCGTGCCGGCGATCACCATGTCGCCAGGCCCTTTGTCGCGCGGCACGCTCTCGCCGGTGATCATGCTCTCATCCACCGCCGAATGACCGGCGACCACGATGCCGTCCGCAGCGATGCGCTCGCCGGGCCGCGCCACGAGCAGGTCGCCAATATTTATAGAAGCGACCGGCACATCCTCTTCCTCGAGCGATCCATCCGCTCCAGGGCGCAGGCGGCGCGCGGTCTTCGGCGTCAGGTCGAGCAGGCGCTCGATGGCCGCGCCGGCTTGGCCCTTGGCCCGCGCCTCCAGGTATTTGCCCAGGCTGATCAAGGCCAGGATGACCGCGGCGGTCTCGAAGTAAACATGCCCATCCACCCAGCCGAGCAGGACGGCGCAGGATTAGCCAAAGGCCGCGATCGAGCCGAGCGCGACCAGCACGTCCATGTTCGGCGCGCCGTTGCGCAGGGCTGTGTAGCCGTGGGTGTAGAAAGGCCAGCCGACGTAGAGCTGCACGGGCAGCGCCAGCGCGAAGAGCAGCCAGTTCAAGACGGCCTGTTCAGAGGCCTGATGAGCGGCGTGTCCGCCGGGCGGGGCGAAGGCCGGCCCGAGCACCAGCCCCAGCAAACCGAGGTCGCGGCCCATGCTGAGCGTGAACGTCGGCAACGCCAAAAGCAGACCGACAATGGCCCGCCGGCGGCGCTGCGCCAACTCTGCCTGGCGCGCGGCGCGGGTCGCGTCCAACGCCGCGCGACTGCCCAAGTTGGCCGGCTGCGCCGGCACGTCGTAGCCGGCCTTGCGGATGGCCGCGACGATGTGCGCGATGCTGACGGCGCCGGGGGTGTACTCCACCGCCGCCCGCTCGCTGGCCAGGTTGACGTTGACCGAGGCCACGCCGGGCAGCTTCTTCACCGCGCGCTCGACCGCGCGGGCGCAGTTCGCGCACGTCATGCCGCTGATCGGCAGCTCAACCTGGCTCATTTAATGCGCTGGTGGATAGTTGATCTCGATCAATCGTTCGCGGATGGCCTCCCAGCTCGTCCGCTCATCCCAGGTGATCGTCACCTGCCTGCTCTTGGGGTCGCCCTCGACCTTCAGCACGCCGGCGAGGTCGCACAGCTCGGCTTGGATGGCTCTGACGCAGCCTTGGCAACTGATGTTCGGGATAAAAACAGTGGCCGTGTTCATCTATTCGCTCCGCAGGAATGCTACTTCTAACTCAGCAGGCTCGGCCAGCGTCGCCAACAACAGCGCCTTGATGGTGTGCAAGCGATTCTCCGCCTGGTCGAAGGCCAGGTTAGCCGGCGACTGGAACACCTCGTCGGTCACCTCCAGCCCTTTCAGGCCGGACCGGGCGAAGATCTGCTGGCCGATCGTCGTCTGGTCGTCGTGGAAGGCCGGCAGACAGTGCATGAACTTGACGCTTGGGTTGCTCGTCAGCGCCAGCGCCTGTGTGTTGACCTGATAGGGCAGCAGCAGCGCGATGCGCTCGTCCCAGACGCGCGGGTCCTCGCCCATGGACACCCACACGTCGGTGTGGATAAAGTCAACGCCGCGCAAGCCGGCGGCCACGTCCTCGGTGATCGTCACGCGCGCGCCGCTGTGCGCGGCGATCTCCTGGGCGCGCTGCTGGAGCGCCGGCTCCGGCCAGAGCGCGCGCGGGGCGACGATGCG
>DAOTYZ010000151.1:0-1648 GCA_034434555.1 Candidatus Roseilinea sp. | reverse complement strand
CAGCCGCGTGCCCAGCGAGCCGATCATCTGGACGACATACACGCCGCTGCGCGGCTGTGGGCGCAGCGCGCCAGCGACCGCGGCGAGCGCGCTGCCCCACGAGACGCCGATCGTCATCTCATCCCGAATCAGTTCCGCGAGCAAGCCGGCGGCCAGCGTCCCCACCCTGCCAAGCGCATCGCTCTGAAAGACGCGACCGCTCTCCAGCACGCGCACGTGTTCCAGCCCAAAGCCGGCCTGTAGGTCGCGCTCCAAGGAGACAGCGCGGCGCAGCGGGTGATGAACGCGGATCTCGACGATGCCCTGATCGCGGGCCTCGCTCAGCAGCCGAGAGATCATCGAGCGCGAGTAGTTTGTCTTGCGGGCGATCTGTTCTTGGTTCAGCCCATGGACAAAATACAACTCGGCGATCTGGGCAAGCATAGCAAGTCTGCTCTCAGGCACAGCATGCGTCGTGGCCATAGTTCTGGTGGTACAGAAGCCTAATGGCGCGCGTGCGATTGTCAAGCAAATGTGAAGGGCGTTCACAAATGTGAATCGAGCGGCGCGCCGATCAGGAGCAGCGCCGCGCTTCGCTCAAATAGCGGGCGCGCTCCTCGCAGGTCAACTCGCGTGCGGCTAGGGATTGCGCGCGGCTGAGCAGCGCATCGCGCCGGCGCAGGTGCACGCGCACCAGGCCATCGGCGCTCACGCTCACCGCGCGTTCCGCGTCCAAATCGGTGAGCCGCGCCGGCGCAGCATGACCATACAGCGCGAAGTCCACCCCGTTGGTGGCCGGTGGCAGGTCGTCCGCGCGCCACTCCCCTAGCGTTGCGCCATCGCGCGGGTCGAGGCGCAGCGCATCCTGGGGTGTCAACACGCCGATCTGGCCATCGCGCAGAAAGGCCACCCGGCTGATGACGGCGGTCTGCTGGAAGGGGCCGGCCAGCAAGCTGCCCGTCGCCACATCCCACACCCGCACCGCGCGGTCGGCGCCGCCGGTGACGAGCTGTCGGCCATCCGGCGAGAAGGCGACGGCGGTTACCGCGCCGGCGTGACCGCTGAGCACGGCCAGGGGTTGGCCGGTCGTCGCATCCCAGATGCGCGCGGTGCGGTCGGCGCTGGCCGTGGCGATCGCCTTGCCGTCCGGCGAGAACGCGACACTCGTCACCGCTCCCTGATGCCCCCGAAAGGTGACGAGCACCTTGCGCGTCCCGATCTCCCACAGGCGAGCCAGCCTATCCCGGCTACCGGTGAGCAGGAAGGCGCCATCTGGCGAGAGGCGCGCGTCGTTCACAGCCGCAGGGTGCCTGAGCGCGCCCTCGTCCGGGACAGCCAAGGCCAAGGCTCGGCGCAGCGCATCCTCGGACTGCGCCGTGGGCGCGGCACGCTCGGCTTCGATGGCGATCAGCAGCGCGAGCTGTGGGTCGCTGGCGAGTTGATTCACCGCCACTGCTGCCAGTTCGCGCGAGCGGACGATCTTCACCTCCGCCTCCGCCGTGGCGCGGACGGCGGCTGCGCCGGCGGACTCTGCGCTGGCGCGCGTGGCGAGGGCGCTCGCCGTCGCCTGTGACACGATGGCGCGCTGTTCGCGGTCTGCCACGCTGGTGGCCAGCGCGATCGCCGTGGCGCGCTCGCTGAGCGCCGCTGCCTGTCCGGCGATGGCCTG
>DAOTYZ010000150.1:0-3063 GCA_034434555.1 Candidatus Roseilinea sp. | reverse complement strand
GAAGCGCTGTTGTGCGTGGTGACGCTCGTCCTCGGCTCGGTTGGCTTGTTTGTGCTGTTCCTGGCCACCGATAGGAACGCCGTGGAAGAAAGCTACCTGCCCGAGCATCGCACCGAGAAACGCGACGAACAACCAAGTTAATTGCCTCTTACCTTGTAAACGTGAGTTCGGAGTTTGAGGCGCATACGCTGGGCGTGACCAGCATCAAGGGAGGCCAGTATCCTGCTCCACCCTGTCATTCTGAGCGCCAGCGAAGAATCTAAGCTCGCGGCTAACTCAGTTGCCGCGGGGTAGCCGAGATGGCAGGCCAGCGGATGCTGCTCAGTGTGACAGTGACAAGGTATTCGGCGGCTTCGCAGGATTTTGGTCGGGCGGGAGTTTAGACGCTTCGCTCCGCTCAGCATGACAGACTGGTATGGCGAGCGGAACAATTTTCGTGAACGGACACGTGTAAACCCGAACTGGCGTTTGTAAGGTATCGCCGCCGCGCCATCGGATGCGCAGATGTCAATCGCGCGCTGTTCGATGGACCGGCGGTGTTTTATTCACTCACGCCGGCAGGGGGCGTCCGCTGTGGGTCAGTACGACTTGCCGATCAGCGCGCGCTCGCGCACGGGCTTGCCGCTCACCACGCAGGGCCATTCGCCTTCGGCCTGGTCAAGCGGGAAGTTCAGCGTTTTGGCCGTGAGTTGCTCGCGGATGAATTCGTCGTTGGCCGGATTGTCATCCAATGGCGCTAAAGCCCAGCCGTCCTGCACCGCTTCTCTCACTTCTTCCCATGAGAAGCATTCGCGGATGTTGCTGTTCTGAAAGTCCTCGGCTTGCTTGAGCAGAGAATGATGAATTTCGACGAGCAAGGCATGAATGTGCTCGCTCAACCCTTCTAGGCTTACTGAGGATTTGCCGGCCTTGCCGGGCAGGTCGCGCCGAGCGACCATTACGCTGCGGTTGGCCACATCTCTGGGACCGATCTCGATGCGTACCGGCACGCCGCGCATCTCCCAGTCGTTGAACTTGTAACCGGGCGTCTCGTCGCGGTCATCCAGCTTGATGCGCAAGCCGGCTGCCTTAAGCAGCCGAGCGACCTGTTCGGCAGCCTCAAAGACCTGAGCGCGCTCCGCGTCGTTCTTGAAGATCGGCACAATGACCGTCTGGATCGGCGCGATCTTTGGGGGCAGGCGCAGGCCCTGGTCGTCGCCGTGGACCATGATCACTGCGCCCAGCAGCCGCCAGCTCAGCCCCCAAGAGGTGGTCCAGCAATACTTCTCAGTGTTGTCGCGGTCCAGATATTTGATCTCAAAGGCGCGCGCGAAGTTCTGGCCCAGGTCGTGGCTGGTGCAGCTCTGCAACGAACGCTTGTCGCCCATCATGGTCTCCACCGAGAAGGTGTTGATCGCGCCGGCGAAGCGCTCGTGGATGCTCTTGCGACCGCGAAAGCCGGGCAGGGCGCAGTCCTCGCGCATGTGCGCGTAGTACACGTCCAACATGCGTAACACCTCGGCCAGCGCATCTTCATGGGTGGCGTGAGCCGTGTGACCTTCCTGCCAGTAGAACTCCATCGTCCGCAGGAACGGCTTGGTGCGCTTCTCCCAGCGCACCACGCTGTTCCAGCAGTTGATGAGCACCGGCAGGTCGCGGTAACTCTTGATCCATTGCGCGTAGGAGTAACCGATGATGGTCTCGCTGGTGGGGCGGACGACCAGCGGTTCCTCAAGTTGCTCGCCGCCGCCGTGGGTGACGACGGCCAGCTCCGGCGCGAATCCCTGGACGTGATGGGCTTCTTTTTGAATAAAGCTCATCGGGATGAACAGCGGGAAGGCCGCGTTGACGTGGCCGGTTTCCTTGAAGCGCCTGTCCAGATAGTCGCGCATGTGCTCGTAAATGGTCCAACCATACGGCTTGACCACGATGCAGCCGCGCACCGGCGCGTAGTCGGCCAAATCCGCTTCGCGGATCACATCGAGATACCACTCCGAGAAGTCTTGTGAACGCGGGGTGATCTTCGCCATTTGCGGTGGGTCGAGCAGAAAGTCTTTAGACGCGATCCGAGATTATACGCTTGCGTGTGGTCGGAGAGGGCGCGTTCACAGCCAGCGTGCTCTCACGCGGAGGCGCGGAGCACGCAGAGGTTAACTCATCGCAAAAACGGTAAAACATGGCCCCCAAGGATTCACGCGCTACGCTGAAAAGCGCTGCGGAGTCACCTAGGCGGCCCCCGCCCCTGTCATTCTGGGTGTCAGCGAAGAATCTAAATCCGCAGCCGACAAAAGGCCGGCGCGGCTCTAGCCTGCACATACCCTCTTCTCATTCTCCCGCAATACCTGTTGATGGCGGGGCCATCATTTGGCCTGGGGGAAACAGCGGCGCAGTGGCGCAGTCGCTGTTTCCCGGGACACGGGGGCATGAAAGGGGGCCGCACGCGGGGGAATGAAAGGGGGCGCGAGCAGGGGAAAGGAGCGAGACGCTCAGCACGACGGTGGAGAACGCATGGGAGTGTTCCAGTCAAAGTGATATAAACTCAGACAGTCCACGCCGGTATCTCGGGTAATGCTGTCGGAGCATCTGGCGCGCATTCCAGCAGTGCACAAACAAAGTAATCGCCCGCCGTAGACCAGCATCACTCTTGGCAAACCCGCGCGTCCGACGCACGAGCTGCGACACAAAACATCGCAACTCAGCGTGAACCGAATAAGTCTGCGACTTCCCCGGCCCTACCAGATTCATGGTAGTTCACCTGCCGGTAACCAGCATACCCATCCGGGCAAAACTGGAACGTGTTCGGCACTCGGTCGACCAGTTCCTGATAGCCGTGCACTCAGCAACTAGTGACCAGCCCATGAAACAGCGCGTCAAATGATTCACGCTCGCGCTGGAGCGCTTCTATTGAGGTGATGACCTTGCCGGAAGGATTTTGAGTGACCATAACTTAACGTGAGTTCGGATTAACCGGCCAAGGCAGCTAGATTGAGCGACGGCTTCCTCGGCCGGTGGCAATATGCGATCAGCCCGCACAATACGTTGACCACAAAGTTGACAGGGCTGCGGTGGCGCGAGTGCTCAATC
>DAOTYZ010000149.1:0-14179 GCA_034434555.1 Candidatus Roseilinea sp. | reverse complement strand
CAGAACAGTATATTTTTAGACATGGTTTTACACACCCGATTTGTGGGTTAGTTGGGCCGATAGGATTCAAATCGGATAGTTACTTGAAGAAGCGCATTCAGGAAGCGCTTGCTGCGCCGAGTTGGTCAGAGGGGGTGAAGGACGCGGCGATGCTGTTGTACTTATCGTTGAAGGCATTTAACGAGTTAAGGCCACCTGGGCAAGAAACGCTTAATTTATTAGAACAAAACTTATCTAAATTAGACGAAAGGCGTATTAATATAATAAATTTTCATATTAATAAAACAGAAAAAATTGATTACGATTTAATAAAAGATTATATAAATCACCTTATAATTTTATATGATAAAACGACAAATAAAAATTTATCAATGAAAATGTTTAGCAAGTATATGTCAATTGGACTAAGAACAAAGGACATACTTTATATTGGAAGAGACTTTAAGGATATAATTTCTAATTTAATGCTAGAAGAAAGAGAAAAAGTAGTGTCATGGCTAGAAAAGCAGGACAATGATTTACGAATTCAAGGTGTATTGCTAGCCACATATATTACTAAAAAAAGACATTATACAGAATATTTCTACGTTATAAATATAGATGAAGAATTAAAAACTAGGCAGGTAGAGAAAAAAATAAAAGATATATACGGTAAAATAAAATGTGCTGATAAAATAAGATTACTTATAGATCAAGATAGAATACATTTTGGAAAGAGAATACATTCACATAAAGTATGTGATTTTGTAGATAATATATTGAAAAGGGAGGCAAGAATAAATTTTAATAGCAATTTTAGAGAAGATTATGCAAAAATTATAAATAGCTGGCATCCAAATAGGAAATATATTTCAAAAGAAGACATGTTTTTAAACTCAAATCACATTGGATTATATTTATATTATGAAATTTTAACTAAGTGGGGAGGAATAATTTCATATTTTGGGCATAATATACCTAAAGAAAATAAGATATACCTATATACAAGAGATGAAATTATTAAAAATTTACATATACATTCAATAAAAAATACGGAAACAAAGCTAGATTTCTATTTAAATAAAATAGAAAGTAATAACTTTTCTTGCGAAGAAATAAAAAGTAAATTAATGATAGAATTAATAAATATCATGAAGAATAATTACGGTGAAACCTTAGAATATTTTAAAGATGTAAGGAAACTGATAAAGGCGAGAAAAGTAGTATTAAAAAATATTGACTTTTTCAGAGATAAATTGAGAGATCCACGGTTATCTGATTTATTAAGAATACATACTAAATCAGATAGTATGATAATTTACTAAATAGAAATTTAGCAATATCAGATGGCTCTTGGCTTCTGTTGGCCAATAGCTATGCGCTCCTGACCCGCCCATTCATCAGGTAGCGTTTGTTTTTTCACTATAACTCATCCAGTTCGGTCACCTTTGACGTGACAAGTTCTCGCTGGCAGTATGAGCGAATGACTGTCCGCCCATCTGCAGTATTCGCGGCGCTGGCTCTTCGCAGCGCATACCGGCGCGTTGATTGTGAGTGCTGTCCACCGGATTGCGTATGGCTGGTGACGCGCCTATCCCAGGCTTATTTGCGCAGCTGTCGCTGCTAAGATTCTGGGTCATTTGCTTCTGGCCTTGCGAGTCTGTTTGCGGCTGGAGGTGTATCGGTTGCAGACAGGGGTGAGTTGGTATGAGGCCAAGGCAGCCATCCTCCGGGAGGCCATCCGCCGTTACTTGGCTCATCCCCGCTATGTCTTCCAGCCAACTGCGTAACTCCTAATCATATTTCCGCGTTCTCCGCGTTCTCCGCGTGAGAATTAGCCTTGCCCCTGGCCGTGAATACACCCGTTGGGCGAGGAGTGCATTCACGATTTGGGGCGGGTACGCTTGGCGTGACCAGTAGTGAGCACACGAGATCACCAGCACTCCACCTCACCCTGTCATTCTAGCGCCAGCGCAGCAGGGGCGGTTCGCAAACCGCCCCTGCACCGTATGCACCCTCAGGGCGCTGCGATCTGACAATTCAGGCGTTCTTCTCTAAACTTAGCTTTGTGAGGAACAGCCATGATTGAACACATTCTCTTGGCGACAGACGGATCGGCGGCTGCCGAGCGCGCGGCGGAGATGGCTGCGTCGCTGGCGATGCGCTACGGCGCGAAGCTCACCATTCTGCACGCCTATCACCCCATCTCCTTCTTCCTCGGCGAGCCGAACTATACGCAGGTGCTGGGGCGCGAGTTGGAGAAAGGCAATCAATTGCTGGAAGGGCTGCGCAAGCGGCTGGGCGAGATGGGCGTGAAGGACATCGAGACCGAGCTGATCGAGGGCAATGCTGCTGATGCCATCCTCAGCGTGGTCGAGACGCGCAAGCCCGACTTGGTGGTGCTCGGCTCGCGCGGGCTGGGCACTTGGCAAGGCGCTTTTCTGGGCAGCGTCAGCATGTCAGTGACCCAGCGCGCCCCTTGTCCGGTGCTGGTGGTGAAGTAACGACGGCCTTCGCGGGCTGATCCACCGGCGAGTCCAGCCACCCCGGCTCTCAGGCGCTTCGGCTAAGTCGGGCAGGAGGCGTTGGCCAATCGCGCGCGGGTTGCTGACCGGAAAAGAGAGGCGACGGTACTACCGTCGCCTACTCATGGTTCCGCCTTGGCCGTGAACGCACCTGTCGGGCGGTGCTTTACTTGGATTTAGGATAATCTCTGCTTCCATGTCCGTTTCATCCATCGCTGCCCTCAAGGCGATTGAGTTCAGCCACGCCATCGCCGGCCCGGCGTGTGGCCTGATCCTGGCCGACCTAGGGATGGACGTGCTCAAAATTGAGCCGCTGGAAGGTGACCCCACGCGCGCGCTCAAGGGGTTCGGCGTGGGCTACTTCCCGATGTTCAACCGCAACAAGCGCAGCTTGGCGGTGAACCTAAAGACCGAGGCCGGCCAACGGATCGTCGCTGCGCTGGCCGAGCAGGCCGACGTTTTGATTGAGAACTACGCGCCGGGGGTGATGGAGCGCCTGGGCTTGGGCTACGAGGCGCTCTCGCAGCGCAATCCCGGCCTCATCTATTGCTCAATCAAGGGCTATCTGCCCGGCCCTTACGAGAAGCGCGTCGCCCTGGATGAAGTGGTGCAGATGCAGAGCGGGATCGCCTACATGACCGGCCCGCCGGGCCAGCCGATGCGCGCCGGCATCTCGGCTGTGGACATCACCGCCGGCACGTTCAGCGCGCTGGCCATCCTGGCTGCGCTGCGCGAGCGCGACCGCACCGGCAGAGGTCAGCTTGTGCGCAGCGGCCTGTTCGAGTCGGCGGCTTACCTGGTGGGCCAGCACATGGTCTATGAACCAGTGTTGGGTGAACCGATCCCGCCCATGCCCGGCAAGCCACGCGCCTGGGCGATCTATCAGCCGTTTGAGACCGGCGACGGCGACCTGATCTTCATCGCGGTCACCAGCGACAAGCACTGGCGCTGTTTCTGCGAGGCATTTCAGCGTCACGATTTGCTGGCCGATCACACGCTGGCCACCAACGCGCAGCGCTGCGCAGCCCACGACCGGCTGATCCCCGATCTGACCGCGATGTTCAAACGCATGCGCACGGCGGAGGTGCTGGCTGGCTGCGAACGCGCCGAGATTCCCTTTGCACCTGTCGCACGACCGGAGGACCTGCGGCATGACCCTCACCTCTTGGCGGCGGGCCGGCTGTGGCACGTCGAGGTGGCCGACGGTGTGCGCTGCGAGCTGCCGATGCTGCCCATCGCGCTGGAAGGCGATCAGCTCACGTTGCGCCATCAGCCGCCCAGGGTGGGCCAGCACACCGTAGAGGTGCTGCGCGCGCTGGGCTACTCAGACGCCGAGATTGACCAGCTTCGGCACGCCGGCGTCGTCGCCGGTTAGGGCACGCGGATGACAGCGAAGACGCGATGGCCAAAGAATCGGCCGGCGGGGTCCTTCAGCCGCCAGGTCGTGGTGTAAACGCCGGGCTGGCTCGGCGCGGTGAGCGGCACGCTGATCTCGACAATTGCGTTGCTCGGCGTTGGGCGCACCGGCTCGCTGCCGGTGGGGTGCATCGGCGTGTCGGAGAAGAAAGCGATCGTGTAACCCTCGCCCCAGTCGCAGCCGCTGGTGTTCCGCATTCGCCACGTCTTGGTGAAGGTCGTCCCGGCCTTGATCACCGTCCCGTCCGGGATGGTGACATCGGCGACAAAGGCCGCCCCCAACACGCAACCATCCGACCTGACCACCGGCGTGGTGATCAGCGGCGGCAGAGCGTCCGCGGCCTGCTCCTGGCCAATCAACAGTGAAATGCTGAAGCGGCTGCTCAGCCTGCCGTCAACGTCCACGGCCACCGCGCTGAAGGTGAGCCGGCCCTCGCGCGGCGGCGCGTAGCCCAAGCGCGTCGAGAACGTGGCGGACCTCGTGGGGTTCACCTGGGTCGCCACGATCTGGTCGCCCTGCATCAGCTCTACGCGCGCCACACCCCGACGAGCAACGGCGGCGATGGTGAACTGAATGGTCTGGCCGACGGGATAGCGCGACCCGTCGGGGGGCAGGAGGATCGCAACCCTGGGCAACTGGTCGCTTTCGGATGGCGCGCAGGCGGCTGCGCCAACGAGGAGGATGAGCGTCAAACACAGCCGGCTTAACGCCACAGGCCAGCATTATATGAGGCTGGTGACTCTTTTCGCAGCTAGGGACAAAACCCTGGGTGGGCGACGGCACTGCTGCCGCCCCCACCTCCTACATACACTGGAAGCATGGCCTGGTTGAGAGTTGCCCCATTGGTGAATGCCCCCTCTTCTCCCCCCGCATCGCTTGGCAGCGCGACGCTGTCTATGCGTCTCTGCCCTTCAGCGGCCCTGGCGCGCGCCGAGCCGGCTACTGGCTAACCAGAGGATCGTGCCCAGGAGTGACGGGGCTACGACATTGTCTGGAGTGCAGTGTTGACTCGGTGCTGCGTCAGCGCGACATGCCGCTCCTCTGCCGAAGCCGGTCCCTCTTCGTCCTCCGCCATCAGCGCGCGGAAGATGTCCGATTCGGTGATGATGCCCACCAAGTTTGCGCCGTCCATCACCGGCAGGCCGCTGACTTTGTGTTTGATCATCAGCTTGGCCGCCTCTTTGAGGGTAGTTTGTGGGGAGACGGTGATGACGTGCTGGGTCATAACAGCCGCTACGTGCACCGTGGCCGCTTCTGGGTTATCTCCTGTAGCTTGGGCCTGGCGCAGGTCGCCCAGCGTAACGATGCCGACCAGCTTGCCCTCAGACATCACGGGCAGCCGGCGCACCCGCCGCTCCTGCATCAGGGCATAGGCATCGGCCAGCGGCGTGCTCGGCAGCGCGATCACTGGATTGCGCGTCATCCAGTCACCTACAAAGCGCTTCTTCATGGCTGAACCTCCTGAGTGTTCAGAACATAATGCAGCGCGTCCGCTCTGCCATCTGCTGATCGGCGGGTTTTTCCCTGTCTGAATGGCTGATTACGTTGCCAGCCGCGTTTGGAGCATGTTCAGCACGCGCGGCGCGTCCACTTCCGTCAGGCAGTTGACCTTTGGGGTAGATAGGAAGTGGTCGCGCCGGTCGGCGATGGTCGTCCCGCGCGCCGGCCCGTCCACCGGCACGACCATGCGCCATTCATGGCCTCTGAACAGCGTGGGGTCAATCAAGTAAGCAATGGCCGAAGGGTCGTGAACATCCACAGCGCCGTCTTGATAGCCGTAGCGCTCATGATGAAATTGCTGATAGCGTGGGGCGATTTGGCCGACGAAGCGGCCGAGCAAACCGGCGGAATTGCGCAACGCGGCAAAGCGTGGCTCGTCCATCCGAACAGCGGTTGTTACGTCCAATCCGACCATAGTAAGCGCCCAGCCGGCGCCGAAGACCAGCTCGGCAGCGTGCGGGTCGTTGTAGATGTTGGCCTCGGCGGTAGGGGAGACGTTGCCGGGCGCGCTCACGCTGCCGCCCATGATCACCACGCTGCGAACGGTCTGGGCGATACGCGGCTCCAGTTGCAGTGCCAGCGCCAAGTTGGTCAGCGGGCCAATCGCGGCCAGCGTGATCTGACCGGGATTGCTCATCACCTGCTCGACGATGAACTGGGCGGCTGGTTGGTCCACCGGTTTCAGATCAGGGTCGAGCACGTCCGTCCAGCCGATGTCTCCCATCGCATCCTGGCCGTGGACGAACTCGCCGGTTTTGCCAAGTGATAACACCATTGGCCGGGCTGCGCCCTGGGCCACAGGGATGTCGGTGCGGCCGGCCACGTGGAGCAGGTTTAGCGCGTTGCGCGTGGTGGCCTCGACCGTTGAGTTGCCGAACACGGTGGTCAGGCCGACGACCGTGATCTCGGGCGAGCGCAGCGCCAGGAACAGCGCCATAGCGTCATCAATGCCGGGGTCGGTGTCTAAGATGATGGCGTGGGTGGCCATGTTGCGTCATCCGATCGGCGAGCCGGCCAGCGCACGGGCGATCTCGGCAGCAACCCGCGCGTTGTTCAGCAGCAGGGCGATGTTGGCGCGGACGCTGGCGCCGTTCGTCAGTTCAGCAATTTGTTGGAGCAGAAAGGGGGTGGCCTCTGGTCCGTGAATGCCTTGGGCATCGGCGCGGCGTTGCGCCTCTGCGATCGCAGCCTCCGCAGCATCTGCGGGCAACTCGGCTTCGGCAGGCGGTGGCACACAGATCAGCTCGCCGCCCGGCAACTTCAGCGCGCGCCGGGCGCGCACGATGCGCACCACATCCTGCGGGTTATCGGCGCGAAAGTCGGCCTTTAATCCGCTGTGGCGCGAGAAGAAGGCGGGAATCTCGTCGCTGCCGTAGCCGATCACCGGCACGCCCAGCGTCTCCAGCCGCTCGAAGGTGAGCGGCAGGTCGAGCAGCGCCTTTGCGCCGGCGCACACCACCGTCACCGGCGTGCGCGAGAGTTCGGTGAGGTCAGCGCTCACGTCAAAAGGATGGCCGCGATGTACGCCGCCGATGCCACCGGTGGCCAGCACCTGGATGCCGTGCTTGGCGGCCAGAAAGATCGTCGCAGCGACGGTCGTCGAGCCATCAAGCCCCAGGCCGATCACGATGCCCAGGTCGCGCGTGCTGCACTTGCGCACGTTCCCTGCCTTGGCCAGGTAGGCCAACTCATCGGCGCTCAGCCCAACCTTGACCTGACCTTGAATTACAGCGATGGTGGCCGGTTTTGCGCCGGCTGCGCGCACGGCTTGCTCCATGTCACGCGCGACATCGAGGTTCTGTGGCGGCGCGAAGCCATGCGTGATGAGGGTGGATTCCAGGGCGACGATAGCTTCACCCATAACTGCGCGGGGTATTGTAGCGGATGCACCCATGCGTTCACGCACGGTGCGTTCACCAATGAGGGCAACACAGCGCGCCTTCTAGGCAGAGACCAAGGATGCTGTGCCTTCAGATTCCTCGCGTTCTCCGCGTCTCCGCGTGAGATCGGACTTGATGACAAGGCCATCTGTGCCACTCCGCAGCGCTTCTTGGGGAACAGCGTCGTCGCCCCTGCCCGTGAACGCACCCATCCGAACTCGCGTTATTTAGAATATCCAGTGTCGCAGCCATGACGCAGTCGAAGCGTTCCCGCCGACGCCGTGCCCACGTTCGCCGGCCTGCGGTTGTCTTCCAGCCCAATGCGCTCTTCAGGGGCATTCATTTAATGGCCGACGCGGTGAAGCCCACGCTTGGCCCACTGCCGCGCTTCGTCGGCATCGAGGGCAGCATCTGCGATCGCCCGCCTGAGCTGCTGGACGATGCAGCGATCATCGCCCGCCGCATCATTCAGATCGCCCATCCCACCGCCGACGTGGGGGCGATGATGATGCGTCACGCGCTCTGGCGCATGCACGAAGTCTGCGGGGATGGCGCAGCGACGATGGCTGTCCTCGCGCAGGCCATCCTCAAAGAAGCCGACAAGGCCATCGCTGCCGGCGCTCACCCCGCCCTGATCCGCCGCGGCATCGAGCAGGGCGTTCATCGGGCAACAGCCTGGCTCAGCGCAGCCGCGATCCGGCCAGCCAGCGGTCGTCAGGCTCGCGAACTCCTGGAGGCGCTTGCACAGACCTCTTGCAGCGATGCCGAGCTACAAAAGGTCCTCGTTGAGGTCGTCGGCATCATCGGCAGCGATGGCGCGGTCCAGGTGATCAATCACAATGGACGCGGCGTGGAGCGCGAATACATCGAGGGCGCGCTCTGGGATTCGCCCTGGCTGGCCACGGGGTTTGCTACGGACAACAGCCAATCCGTCGCCCGCCTCACCGACGGCGCAGTGGTGTTGCTGGATGGCAAGCTAGACGCGGCGGACAACGCCCTACAGGGGATGCGACGCTTGTATGAGCTGGGTTATCGCAGTGCCCTGGTCGTCGCCGGCGACCTGAGCGATGAGGTGAAAGCGCTGTTGATCCAAGCCAAGTTGAACGAGGTCATGTATGTCCTGCCCGTCAAGGCGCCGGGGGTAGATGCCAAGCGGGCCGCGGCACTCCAAGACCTGGCGGTGCTCACCGGTGCACGGGTGCTGGTTGGCGACAGCGCTGCGTTCGCCCGCCTGACCGCCGAGGACGTGGGCAGCGTGCGACGCGCCTGGGCCAACGCCCGCCAGTTTGGGATCATCGGCGGCCGGCGCGACCCGTTCGCGCTGCGCACCGCGATCGCCGCGGTGCGCAAGCGAATGGACGAAGTGACCGACCTGGATGAAATCGGTGAGCTGCGCCTGCGGCTGGGCCGGCTGAGCGGCGGCATCGCCATTGTGCGCGTCGGGGGCGTCACCAATCGCGATCAGGAGCAGCGGCGCGAGCAAGCGATCCGCTTGGCGCGCGCCCTGCAAATGGCCAGCGCCGGCGGCTACCTGGCCGGCGGCGGCGCCGCGCTGTTCAAGGCCGGCCACGTGCTGCTGACCGACCTCCACGCGCCAAAGGATGATGAAAGCGCCATGGGGGTTCGCTGTTTGGCCCGTGCGTTGGCCGCGCCGCTGATGACCATCGCGGCAAACGCCGGGTTCGACCCTCGCGCAGTGGCCGATGGAGTGCGGGACGCGCTGCGGGCGTCCCCCGACGTTGGCTACGGGTTTGACGCGCGCAGCGGCAAAGTTGTGGACATGCTGGCGACCAAGGTGGTGGACGCCGCCGAGACGGTCATCCGCGCGGTGCAAGTGGCCGGCAGCCTCGCCGCTACAGCCATCACCACCGCAGCGGTCGTGCATCACCGCAAGCCGGAGATGGCCACCAAGCCCTAGCCGTCTTGCCAGACGTGCCGCGCGCGGGCATCATGAGACGCGCGGCACGCGCGGCAGGATGGCCGAGATCACTTCGTAGCTAATCGTGCCCAGGCGCGCTGCCACCGCTTCAGCAGAGATCTGTTCACTTCCCTGCTGGCCGATGATCACCACCTCATCGCCGATCCGGACGTTTGGGATGCGCGAGACGTCTATCATGGACTGGTCCATGCACACAGCGCCGACGATGGGCGCGCGCTGGCCGCGCACGAGCACCTCGCCGAACGTGCAAGGGGCGCGCCGAAAGCCGTCGGCATAGCCCACTGGGATCACCGCGATGGTGGTCTCGCGCGGGCAAACAAAACGGCCGCCGTAAGACACCGGCGTGCCGGCCGGCAGCGTCTTCACCTGAGCGATGGTGGTCCGCCAGGTCATCGCTGGCCGCAGGCGAAGGCCAGCCGGGCGCAGCGGGGCGGGGTGAAACGGATTCAGCCCATACATGGCGAGGCCGATCCGCACCATGTTGAAGCGGGCTTCGGGGTAGGCCAGCGCGCCGGCTGAATTGGCCGCGTGGACATAGCGCAGCGTGGGCAGACCACCAATCGCCGAGAGCACGTCGCGGAAGCGCGCCAGTTGCAATTGCGTGTAGCCCTCGTCCGAGTCAGCGCTGCTGAAGTGGGTGAATATGCCCTCTACGCAAATTGCGTTCAGGGCGGCTACAGCGCGGATGAAGCTCGGCGCAGCAGCGGGCAGAACCCCCAGCCGGCTCATGCCCGTATCCACCTCCACGTGCACGCGCGCGGTGCGCTTGAGCTCCTGCGCAGCGCGCGCATAGGCGCGCGCCACGTCCAGGTCATATACGGTGAGCGATACATCGCGCAGCAGCGCTTCGCGGGCGTGCCAACCTGGAGTGAATCCCAGGATCAGGATCGGGGCTTCGATGCCCGCGTTGCGCAGCGCGAGTGCTTCGCTCAGCGAGGCCACGCCGCACCAGTCCGCGCCGTTGTTGATGGCCGTGCGCGCCACCTTCACCGCGCCGTGGCCGTAGCCATCGGCTTTCAGCACGGCCATCAGCGCGACATTCGGGCCGACCAGCGCCTTGAGCGTGCGCACGTTGTGCGCGATGGCGTCTAAGTCCACGTCCAGCCAGGTTGGGCGCGCCGGCTTGGCCACGCGCACGGATTCCCATCCCGGCTCCTGGCGGGCCAGATGTCGAACGTCGTCTTGATTCGCCAACAGCGCGGCGACCACGCGCTCCATCCGCGCGCTCACGTCGCCCTTGACCAGCACGCAGTCGCCGGCGCGCGCGTGCGCGCGCACGTAAGCGACCGCATCGCGCGCAAGGTAGGTCACGACGATGGACCGAGCATCCATGCCTGCTTTGCGCGCACCAACAGCGATGTGGTATGCCTGCTCGCCGAGCGTCACCAGCGTGGTGCGCTCGTCGGCATGGCGCGCGAGGAAGGCGCCGACCTCTCGATGGTATTGCGCGCTGCGCTCGCCCAGTTGATCCATGTCGCCCAGGATCAGAAAGCGGCGGGTCGAGCGATAGCGATCCAGCCAGGCGATCGCGGCGCGCATGGAGGCCGGTGAGGCGTTGAACGAGTCGTCCACTACTACGATCCCGTTGATGCCGGGCAAGACGTGCAGGCGGCCGGGCAGCGCCGGCAGCGACATCAGCGCGTTGGCGATTGCGTCGTCGGTCAACCCCATGAAGCGGCCTACTGTCCAGGCGATGCTGCGCGAGAGCGGGTGTAGGTGCGCCGGCCCATCAACAGGCCAACGGTCGTTCGCGCTGACTGCGATGATCTCGGCCTGGGTGTGGCGGCGCATGTCCCACACGCGCAGGTCGTCGCGGTTCAGGATGGCCAGGCCGTCCGCCGGCAGCGCTTCGATGACCGCGCGCTTCTCGCGGGCGATCTCCTCCTGCGAGCCGAAGTAAGCTAGGTGTGCCTCCCCAATTGTGGTGACGATCCCGATGCGCGGCGGGGCGATCTCGCACAGCTCACGGATCTCGCCAAAGCGATCAGCACCCATCTCCAGCACGAGGAGTTCATGGTCCGGCTCCAGCCCGCCCAGGGCGATCGGCACGCCCAATCGGCCGTTGAAGTTGGCCGGATTCTGAAAGACGCGCCAGCGCCGGCTCAGGACGGCCGCCAGGGCCGCGCGGGTGCCGGTCTTGCCGACGCTGCCGGTGATGGCGATGACGGGCAGGGCGCGCCGGCGCACGGCCTCGCGCGCGTAGCGCGTGAGCGCCTCGTACGTGTCGGGCACGCTGATCAGCAACCCGCCAGGTGATGACGCGCTGGGCCAGCGGTCTGCTTCCACCAACGCGCCGGCTGCGCCGCGGGCCAGCGCGTCGGCCACGAAATCATGCCCGTCGCCGCGTTCGGTGCGCAGCGCGACGAACAGCTCGCCCGGCCGCGCGCGGCGCGAGTCGAAGCAGAAACCGGAGAAGCGCTGCGCGGGCGGCGCGTCGCCGAGCAGCTGGCCATCGGTCGCAGCGAGCAGGTCGCTGAGCTGGATCAACTCGTCAGTAAATTGGCCTGGGCACGAAGGTCAAGGCGAAGATCAAAGCAGCCGCCAAGATAAGCGCGTAATCCTGCGGGCGCAAGCGAACGGCTTCGTTCAGCGGCAGCGGGTGGTCGCGCCCGAGGAAGAACAGCAGGATGGCCCACAGCAACCAGGTCGTCGCCAGCAGCGAGAGGCCCAACATGGCAACGATCATCGCGTAGGAGAGGTAGCGCGCCCGCCGACCGAGCAGCGCATAGGCGATGTGCCCGCCGTCGAGCTGGCCGGCGGGGATCAGGTTGATCGCTGTGATCAGCAGCCCGATCCACGCGCCCAGCCCTATCGGGTGGAGCACGATGTCGTAGCCATCGGCGGGGTATGCCCGCCCGAAGCGCAATATGCCCACCAGGCGGGTGAGCAGCGAATCGCCCAGCGTCACGTAGCTGCCCGCCGGCGGGAGCGGCTGAACCTCGGAGAGCCAGATGCCCAGGACGAAGAGGGGCACGGCGACGATGAAGCCGGCCAGCGGGCCGGCGGCTGCGATCTCCAGCAGCGTTCGGCGGTCCTCAAACGGCGCGCGCTGGACGATGACGGCGCCCAAGGTGCCGACGAAGCTGAACGGCGCGGGCAGGGGGATGAAGTAGGGCAGCGACACCCGTGCGCCGCGCAAGCGGCCCACGATGTAGTGGCCGGCCTCGTGCATCCCCAGGATGCCCAGCAGCGCCGCGCCGAACATCAGCCCGTTGCCGAGCTGGTACCCTTCCGCCGTCAGCCCGCCCGTGAAGACCACCGAGATCACCGTAGCAATCAAGAGCGCCACGTTGATCAGAGGGCGGTCTTGTGCCTGCGGCAGTGTGCCGGGGATCGCCATCAGCTCGTAGCGTTCGTCGCTAGGGCGCAGGTAGGGGATATATCCCTCCGCCTCCACCCGCGGGCGCAGTTGGCGGTAAGCGTCCTCCGGCGGGAGGAGCAACTGACCGCGCAGGCTCACCCGTCCGTCGGGATGGACCGTATATCCTTCGACGAACATCGCGCCCGCCACGGCGGCGCGCAGCCGGGCAACGACCTCAAGCGGTTCGCGCGTTTCCATCATGGGCGTATCGCTGCGCCAGCCGCTTGACGACCGCAGCGATGCTCAGCAGTCCTTGTCCTTTGCCCATCGAGATGTTTTTGCCGAACAGCGTCGGCACGATGTCCTCAATGGGCATATTGGCGATGACGTCCGCCGGCAGGCCGCTCAGCGTGGCGTCGAGGATGGCGGAGAGCGCGCGCGCCGAGACGCCGAACGGGTTCTCGACTGCGAAGTAGAACTTCAGCCGCGGCGGTCCGCCGGCCTCGTCCGGCAGCGGCTCGACGAAGACGTACGCGTCTGACTCGCAATGCGGCACCTGGTTTGCTTGTGGATATGGCCGCCGAGCGATGCGCTCCGGCACGCCCTCAAACTGGTCGGAATACTCGATCAGCATCTGGTTGCGGTCAGCGGGGTTCTCGGCGAATGCCTCCAGCACATCGCGCAGCCTCTCCGGATAGCGCGAGAAGTCGTTCATGTTGGATCAACTATAGCGCAGCCGGGAGGGGGCATTCAGGGAGTGTTCAACTTTAGGATGACTTGGCTCACTGACATTTAAGCTGCCGAGGCGCAGAGAAATAACTTTGCGTCCTCCGCGGCGCGTGCTTGCGAGTGGCGCACTCCCGCGCGCTTGACAAACACTTCAAAGACGCGATAATTCGGTGATAGTTACTCTCCGCCCAAAAAGTGGAGGGAAGGACGCCGGCCCCTATGCTCGGCACACTTAAACGGAACGTGAGTTCGGATTAACCGGCCAAGGCAGCTAGATTGAGCGACGGCTTCCTCGGCCGGTGGCAATATGCGATCAGCCCGCACAATACGTTGACCACAAAGTTGACAGGGCTGCGATGGCGCGAATGCTCAATCTGCGAGATGTTCTTCAACTGGTCAACGATTGTCTCTACGATTACCCGCCTGCGGAGTAAAAGCTTGTCCAGCAGCGGCAGTAGCTTGTTCTTCATGTTAGCGCGAATGCCGGTGATCAGTTGCACGTTGAACCTGCGCCACAGTTCATCTCGTAACGCCTTCGATAGGTATCCCTTGTCTCCGAACAGCTTCCCGAAGAGTCGGCGCGCAAGCCTGGGAACAGGCTTTCGGTCATCAACATTGCCAGGTGTTAGCACAAAGTCGAGCAGTTCGCCGCGGTCATTGACTATCAAATGCAGTTTGAATCCGTAGAACCATCCAGTAGATGTTTTGCCGCGTCTGGCAAGTCCGGCAAAGGTCTTGTGATGATGGATGCGTGGATTCTTGCACACGGCAAGCGTAGTAGAGTCAATGAAGGTGATACCTGTGCATGTGCCCAGGCAGGCATGACGCAGGTAGAGCGTCAGCGGCACGATAACTGAAGGGATAAGCTCAACAAATCGGTTGTAGCTGACCAGGCCTGGAAATTCATTG
>DAOTYZ010000148.1:0-14183 GCA_034434555.1 Candidatus Roseilinea sp. | reverse complement strand
CTGATCCGCGCCCAGTTGAGACGCTGCCGCCGACGTTTACGCCAGCGCCGATGCCGGTAATGACGCTCACGGATCCGCTGGTGTCCCCCCTCCTGCCGACGGCCACGCCGGAGACTCCCACGCCGACTGCCACGCCTTCGCCATCGCCAACCGCAGTCGCAGCGGCTCCAGAATCAACTGCCACGCCTGTGCCGCCCGGCTCGGTGGTCTTCCGCGGCAGCGTGCGCATTCGCAACATCCGGGCGGTTGGGAGTGAACCCGCCCAGGGAGATGAATACGTGGAATTGCAAAATGAGGGCACGCAGCAGGTCAACCTGGCCGGCTGGACGCTAAGGGCGATCCGCGCGTCCGACGGGGCGATCATGGGCGTATTTGTCTTCCCAGGCAATGCAGTGATCGCCGCCGGTCAGATCTGCCGCATCTACACCAACCTGATGTTCGCTCCAGACAATTGTGGCTTCTCGAGCGGCTTCCTCAGCCCAGTACCGATCTGGCCCGATGGTGGCGGCGCGTATGCTTCTCTGTTCGACCCCGAAGGGCAAGAGTATACACGCTTCACATACTGAGCTTGACAATTTCTGCGGCGGGGCTAATATTTAAGGCAGCTCACAGTGCCTTAAACGGACCAGACCCGGCTATTTTAACGCAGGTCTCATAGGGGTATGTATAACACTAAGTGATGGCTACTCAAAAGACCACCAAGAAGGCGAAGGTGGCACGCAAGGCGGCGAATAAGTCGCCGGCAAATAAGCAGCAAACCAAGCACACGCCGCGAAAGGCCAGCCGCAGCTTGGCCAAGGCCGCCGCTGCGCCTTCCCCTTCACTTGTATCTGCTCCACCCGCAGCCGCCGAGGGGGCAGAGGCATCCTCTGTGGCAGAGGCTTCTTCTATTGAAGCGCTGGCCATCGAGGAATTGAGCAGCGAAGAGCAACTCATCAACATCGGCCGCGAGAAGGGCTATGTCACCTACGAGGACATTCTGAGCCTATTCCCGGACGCTGAGAAAAACATCGAGCAGCTAGAAGAGTTGTTCTCTGCCCTGTCTGACATGGGCATCAGCGTCATCGCCAGTGAGGACGAAGCTGCCGACCAACTCATTGACGACGAAGAGGAAGAGGAAGACGAGTTCAACGATCGAACCAACGATGGCCTGCTCGAGGCCATCGAGGCCGATGATACCGTTGGGCTGTATTTGAAAGAAATCGGCCGCGTGCCGCTGCTGACTGCCCCCCAAGAGGTCGATCTGGCCCAGCGCATGGAGCGCGGGCGCGAAGCACGCGAGCGATTGCAGGCCGAAGCTGACTTGACGCCCGAAGAACAAGAATGCTTGCACCTCTTGGTTGAAGACGGCCTGGCCGCGCGCGAACACTTGATCAATGCCAACTCGCGTTTGGTGATCAGCGTGGCCAAGAAATATATCGGCCGAGGCGTGCCGTTCCTGGACTTGATCCAAGAGGGCAATATCGGATTGATTCGGGCAGCCAGGAAGTTTGATTGGCGGCGAGGGCATAAATTTAGCACCTATGCCACATGGTGGATACGCCAGGCCGTGACGCGGGCGATCGCTGACCAGGGCCGCACCATCCGCGTGCCGGTGCACATGGGCGATCAGATCAATCGCCTGCTGCGGGCCAGCCACCAACTGACCCAGGAGCTTGGGCGTGATCCGACGGTGGCCGAGCTGGCAGAGGCGCTGAATGTCACCGTGCGCAAAGCCGAGCAGATGATCCAGGTCGCCCGTCGCCCGATCAGCTTGGAGACGCCCACCGACGATGAAGAGGAAAGCGTGCTGGGCGATTTCATCCCCGACGAGGATAGCCCGGCGCCGGTGGAGACGGTCACCAACAAGATGCTGCGCGCCCAGCTTGAGGAGATCCTCTCCACATTGCCTTTGCGCGAAGTGCGCATCTTGCAACTGCGTTACGGTCTGCTCGACGGCGAGACCTACACGCTGGAGGAGGTTGGGCGCAAGCTGGGCGTCACCCGCGAGCGCGTTCGCCAGATCGAAGCCCAGGCGCTCAGCCGGCTTCGCCTACCGGCACACGTGCGCAAGTTGCGCGACTTCCTAAGAGAGTAACGCGGATTCCCTCGCCCAAGGCGCGGTCACAATAAGCGCGGCGCTCCTCTCACAATAGGCGAGGCGAAAGGCAAGAGAGGGCGTTCGCGCACGAGGCTGCTCGCGCTCATTTCACCAACACGTCATGCTCTGCTGACGCTCAGAATGACAGGGGCGAGGGCCGCCGGGTGACTCCGCAGCGCTTCTGGGCCGGCAGCATTGCGCGTGAACGCACACGTTTACACGCAGGGTTATACTGACAGTGATGTCTAAGACCGGCTCGCCGGTGAACCATTGCTCTTTTTGCGGCAAAAGCGAACTGCACGTCAATCGGCTCATCGCCGGCCCGCGCAATGTCTTCATTTGCGACGAGTGCGTGCAGATGTGTCAGGAGATCCTAGAAGGCGAGCGACGCGCAGCGCGCGAGCCACGCATCCCAGGCGGCGCCAATACCTCACCCACGCCGCTGGTGCCACGCACGATCTATAAGCAACTTAGCGAATACGTCATCGGCCAAGAGGCGGCCAAACGCGTGCTCTCGGTGGCCGTATACAACCACTACAAGCGCATTGATCACAAGGCGCGCTTCGCCGACACCGAAGTGGCCAAGAGCAATGTCCTGCTGATCGGCCCAACAGGCAGCGGCAAAACCTACCTGGCACAGACGCTGGCCAGGCTACTGGATGTGCCGTTTTGCATCGCCGACGCCACGGCACTGACCGAAGCCGGCTACGTCGGCGAGGACGTCGAGACCATCCTGATGAGGCTAATTCAGGCTGCTGGCGGCGACGTCCGCCGCGCACAGCGCGGGATCGTTTACATTGACGAGATCGACAAGATCGCGCGAAAGTCCGCCGATAATCCCAGCATTACCCGCGACGTTTCCGGCGAGGGCGTTCAGCAAGCCTTACTTAAGATCATCGAAGGCAGCATGGTTTACGTCCCTCGCGATGGCGGACGCAAGCATCCGCAAGCGGAGATGTTGCAAATAGACACCAGCGACATCCTCTTCATCTGCGGCGGCACGTTCGAGGGCCTGACGAAGATCATCGGCGAGCGCCTGGGCGTCAAGCGCAACCTAATGCTGCCAATCTACGCAGCAGACCGGCCTAACATACAACGGCCTGCAGACCTGCTGCGCTACGCCACCCAGGACGATCTCGTTCGTTATGGATTTATTCCGGAATTGGTGGGACGGCTGCCGGTCTTGGTTGTGCTCGATCCGCTCGACCGGGATAGCCTGATTGAGGTGCTCACCCGCCCGCGCAATGCGCTTATCAAGCAGTATCAGCGGCTATTGAGCCTGGACGGCGTGGAGTTAGTGTTCACCGAGGAAGCGTTGCACGCGGTGGCTGATGAGGCCCTAGAGCGCGGGAGTGGTGCGCGTGCGCTGCGGGCGATCATTGAGCGGGCGCTGCTTGATGTAATGTATGAAGTGCCATCGCGGCGCGATGTCCGCCGAGTGGTGGTGGATGCGCTGGCAGCGCGCGCCCAAGCTGCGCCTAAGCTATACGATCAGCATGGCCGCTTGATCGGGGGCGAACTTGACCGCGCTGCGTAGAAGCGATGTCCATTTCATCCTCACGTGTGCCCGTCAAGCAGATCAGCGTCTGGCTGGTCCTGGCTGGACTATTGACCGGATTCCTGGTCGCAACAGTCAATCCCCTGATCCTGTTCGCAGCGGCAGTCGCGATACCGCTAGGCGCATGGACGATCAGCAGCGTCGAACGCGCGCTCTTTGCGCTCATCGTGGTGATCGGACTCCTTCCGCGTTTTGCATTGCCGGTGCGGCTGGGCTTCACCCCAACGTTTCTGGACCTGGCGATGATCGGGCTGATCGCAGCCTGGATCGGTCATCAACTTGGCCGCTCTCCCGATAAGCCGTTGCGCCGCACGCCAGTCAATGGCCCACTGGCCGCGCTGGTGACAACAGCCGTGCTCACGTTCATCCTTGGTCTGCCCAATGGCGCGCTAGCGCCGCTTGTCGTGCGCCGGTTTGCCGAGCTGTTGCTCAGCTTGATCACGATCGTAGTTATTGTCGCCATCACGTCTGATTTGGCCATGCAGAGGCAGGTTGCACGTTGGACGCTCCTGATTGGCGCAGCGTCCGCTGCGCTCGGCATCGCGCTTTACGCCATACCAGACGATCTGGCCATCCGGCTGCTGTCGGCCTTGCGGCCGTTCGGCTACCCAAGCGGTCCAGAGGTGCTGCGTTTCATCCAAGACGATCCGGCGTTGATGCAGCGCGCGACCGGCCTGTGGATCGACCCAAATGCCTATGGTGGCTATCTGCTGATCGTGGGCTTGCTGGGACTACCGCACCTCTTCGCGTCCAGGCCGGCGCTGGCGCGCTGGCTGGTCTTCCTCGCCTTGGCGCTGGTCGTGGTCGCATTGGTGCTGACCGTTTCGCGGGCTGCAATGCTGGGCTTTGCGCTCGGCGCATTGGTGATCGGCCTGCTGCGCCATCGCTCGGTGCTGCTCATTCTGGGCCTCATTGGCGGTGCGGTGCTCCTGCTGCCCCAAACACAGGCGCTCGTTCAGCATTTCGTCGAGGGTTTTCAGGGGCGTGATCTGGCAACGCAGATGCGCTTCGGCGAATATAAGGACGCACTGCGACTGATAGAACGGTATCCCTTGCTGGGGGTTGGATTCATTGGAACGCCAGACGTGGATTTGTATATCGGCGTTTCTTCCATGTATCTGTTAATCGCCCAGCAAATGGGGCTGGTGGGGCTGGCGATGTTTATCATCACGGTCGTAGTGGTGCTGTTCAGCGCGATGCGAGCATGGCCGGCTATCTCCCGTGCATCGCCGGAGCAGACGACATTCTTCCTGGGCGCGCATGGTGCGCTGATCGGCGCGTTGTTCAGCGGCATCTTCGATCATTACTTCTTCAACATAGACTTTCACAACTCGGTCATGCTGCTCTGCCTGGTGATCGGAATATCGGTGAGTAGTCAGCAGATAGGTTTAACGATAGCCTCGGCGCAGCGGAGCGTCCACCGTCCCGTGCAGTGGCTGCCCAAACACAACGTTGCATAGCTGACAACCATGGATGTGCGCGAAGCATCTTTGACTATTCCTGCACAGATGGACCAGCTCCATGCTGCAAGCGGTTTCGTCCGCGAGATTGCTGAGGAGATCGGTTTCTCGGCAATCGATCTCCATCAGATTGAGCTGGCCGTGTATGAAGCTTGCGCAAACATCGTTCAACACGCTTACGCCCACCAAGGCGACGGCCAGATTCAGATTCTGGTTCAGGCGGAGCGAGGCCGGCGAATCGTGATTACTCTGATAGACACGGGGACGACGTTTGATCCGCAAGCGATCCCGGCGTATGATCCGCAACAAGCCATCAAGGGCGACGCCCAGGTGAGCGGGCTGGGGTTGTTCTTGATTCAGCGCGTGATGGACGACGTGCGATTTGAGTTTTGTGTGTCTGAGGACGAGGCGGGCCGGTCTGGCCGCTTCAATCGCCTGACCCTCATTAAAAACCTATGACCTCTTCTCTCAACATTACCAGCCAGCCGTTGGCTGAGCAGTCCGTCGTGATGCTCAGTGTGGCTGGCCGCTTGGATGCGAACACCGTCAGCCAGCTCGAGCGAGCGCTGATGGATGCCCAGCTCTCCGGCCACCGCGCAATTGTGATAGACCTCGGCGAACTCACCTACATATCCAGCAGCGGTCTGCGCGTCTTGCTCGCTGGTCGCAGCAACGCGCGCAAACGCGGCGGCGAAATCTTGCTGTGCAACCTCCAGCCAGCAGTTCAAGAGATCCTGGAGATGGTCGGGTTCAGTGCCATCTTCCCGATCTTTGGGAGTCGCGAACAGGCGGTCGCTGCTGCTTTGACAACCAGCGACCAGACAGACTGACTAGCACCTATAATCCCACTTGCAATAACCTGTTCAAAAGTGAGGGAACAAATGATCGCATCACCCAAACTCTCCCCAGTCGCCGAAGCAAATGTACGAGAGGCCTGGTTGCCACTGCCCAACGATGATGACCGACTGACAATCTGGCGCAACCAGACCCCAGCGGTTGACGACGATGACGAATTGCTAGAAGACGACATGGATGAAACTGAGGACGATGACGAGATGCTCGAAGAACCTCTGGAGATCTCGTTCGAGGAATTAGAGGAAGACGAACTCGAGGAGGACGAGGAAGACTTCATAGACTTCGATGATGAGGAAGAGGATGACGAACTGCTCGAGGACGATGACGACCTGTTCTGGGACGACGAGGACCTAGAAGAAGACGAAGAGGAGGAGGAAGAAGAGGAAAGCAATTAACCTCGGTGGCGAAGCATCCAGACCGCCTGGGTCAAATTGCTGTGAGGCACTCGCAGCCTTGGCCGGCAGATGCCGCGTGGCAAAAGCAGCCTTGTTGTGGGGCTGGCTGGGCAGGCATTTACAGCATGACAGCCCCCTTTCCTTCCCCACGCGTTTGGGGAATAAAGAGGGAGCACTGCCCTATTCTTGAACGTTCCTCGCAGTGGGGGACTCTGGTAATATAAGTATTGATTCGGGGCCTGTAGCTCAGCGGTGAGAGCAGTCGGCTCATAACCGATTGGTCGCTGGTTCGAATCCAGCCGGGCCCATAACTACCGAAGCGGCTTCTGCACCTTGTGGCTGTCCCAGATAGCAGACCAGACTGGCCAATCACATCCCCAAGCCTAGGGACCGATCCTGCTTTGCCGAGTAGCGCGCGCTCAACCATCGTTCAAAGGAGGCACGGCTCTCCGTATGCCCAGCAACAGCCCCTCAACGCCGATGTCCTCATCTAAGTCTGGCCAGTGGATGCCGTAGCCCGCGCTGCTGATTTGAAAGTTCGCACGCTCCTCAAGGCTTCCATGGGCCAAGCGCGGATACCACGCGAGAGGCACAGAAACCGTTTGGCCATCCTCTAAATGCACAATTAAGCTGTCATCCTCAAAGGAAACTTTAACAATTTTCGGCAGATTCGCTGCAGAAGTTGTCCCTCGCATCTCTGAGTTCTTTCGAGTGTGTTCACAGCAAACGCCGGGTAGGCGACGGCAGTGCTATCGCCCAACCTAGCGTTCTGTCCTCTATCTATGAATTCACCTTTTCTAATGACTCTCTAGTAGCATGAGACGCGAACTGTATGAGGGTGAGCTGTCGCAGCCAAAGCAGCAACACTCGCCCTCTTGCGTTGCCAATGCCGGTCGCCACGCGCACCCAGCGCCTGCTGACCCCTCCGCCCGATGCACCTTACACGGCGCAGACGGTCAATTTGCCGCCGCTGGCGCTGGACATTCCAGCCGCGCTGCTGGCCAGCATCCCCGCGCAACACAGGGCGCAGTTTCAGCAGGCCGCGCAGCATGCGCGCCCGCCGGCCACCTGGCTGCGGCCACGAGACTGGAATGGGACAGCCATCCTCCTGATCCACGGCGCGGGCGACAACCGCCATGCCTTCAAGTGGCTGCTCTTCCAACGCCTGCTAGAGCGCCGGCTGGCCATTCTTACGCTGGACTCGCCCGGCCACGGCGACTTCAGGTTTATCCCCTGCACAGTGGAGAACGCGCGGCGCACCGCGCAAGCGGCGCTGGACTGGCTACGCGCGCAGGCTGATGTACGATGGGTTGGCGCGCTTGGCATCAGCTTTGGCGGCTGCCAGGTGGCCGACTTGGCCGCGCGCGACCCGCGCGTCGCTGCCCTGGCCCTCATCTCCACACCGGTGCACCTGCCGCCCGTCACGCGCTGGACGGTGGCCCGCGAGGTGCTCAGCTTGTTTTACATGCCGCGCAACCTGGCCTTGTTGCGCCATCATTCGCTGATCGAGTTATGGGCGGAGTGGCGCAGCGTTCCCAGCCCCTGGTTCGGCGAGAGCCTTTACGAGATGATCGCGCGTTTCGACGTGCTCGGCGCTATGCGCGCCGTGGGCAACCGACCCACGCTCATCATGCACGGCACGCACGATGGGGCTGTGCCGCCGATCAACGCCCGACTCATCTACGAAGCCGCCCCGGCGGAGCGCGCGCTGCTCTGGGTGCCTCAGGCCAACCACGTCAGCGTCGCCCTGCGCGACGACGCAATGTGCGCGCTGGCCGGCTGGCTGGCCGATCGCGCGCTGATGAACGTCCAATAGAACGATGAGATGATAATACCCGTCAGGAGGTGAGCACATGGCTGAGCAAAACACACCGCGTTCCGCCCTGGAGCAGGAGCTGAACAAACTGGGCGAGAACCTGGGCAACCTGGTGCGCGCGCTATGGGAATCTGAGGAGCGCAAAGCGATTGAGCGCGAGCTGAGCGCTAACCTGGAGCGGCTGAACAAGCGCGTGTGCGAGGTTGTCGAGAAAGTGCGCGCCAACGAGGTGGTCGCCGGCGTCCAGCACAGCGTTAAAGAAGCCTGGGAGACGGCCCACGGCCCGCAGATTCTGAACGAAGTACAAGCCGGCCTGGCCGACACGCTGCGCAAGCTCAACGAGGAGATCGCGCGGCGCATTCAGCCTGCCCAGGAGGTGCAACCCGACGAAGGCATGCCCAAGCAGACCCGCAATGGCGACCCGATCGGCGTAACGAAACCGGAGTAGCGCTCATACGTTGAACAGAAAGTGCATGATGTCGCCATCGCGCACGACATACTCCTTGCCTTCTGAGCGTAGCTTGCCGGCAGCGCGGATGGCGGCCTCGGTTTTGTAGGTCCGCAGGTCGTCCAGCGTGTAAACCTCGGCGCGGATGAAGCCGCGCTCGAAATCGGAATGAATCACGCCGGCGGCCTGCGGTGCCTTCGCGCCCACGGGGATCGTCCATGCGCGCACCTCTTTAGGGCCAGCAGTAAAGAAGGAATGGAGGCCCAGCAACCGGTACGCGGCGCGTGCTAAGCGCGCCAGGCCGGATTCCTGCAAGCCCAGGCCAGCCAGGAATTCGCGCCGCTCGGCCTCGCTCTCCAGCGCGGCGATCTCGGCTTCGATGGCGCCGGAGATCACCACCAGCTCGGCGTCATGCTCCGCGACCCACGCCCGCAGCCGAGCGACGTGCGGGTTAGACGCACCGCTGGGGTCGCGCTCGTCCACGTTCGCCACGTAGAGCATCGGCTTGGCCGTGATGAAGCCGAGCGAACGGGCCAGCTTTTGCATGGCAGCGTCCATGTCCTTCAAGGCTAAGCGCGCCGGCTTGCCCTCTTTCAACAGCGCCACCATCGGCTCCAACACTGCGACGCGCTGGATCGCCTCGGGGTCGCGCTGAGCGGCGGCGCGCTTCTGCTTCTCCAACTGCCGCTCGGCGCTCTCCAGGTCGGCCAAGACCAGCTCGAGTTCGATAATCTCTACATCACGGATCGGGTCCACCGTGCCGCTGACGTGCACGATGTCGGGATTCTCAAAACAGCGCACGACGTGCAGAATGGCGTCTACAGCGCGGATGTGGCTGAGGAATTGGTTGCCCAACCCCTCGCCTTGCGACGCGCCTTTCACCAGCCCGGCGATGTCCACCACCTCAATCGTGGCCGGCACAATCCGCTCGGTCTTGATGTATTGCGCGATCTCCTCCAGCCGCGGGTCGGGCACGGGCACGATGCCGGTGTTCGGCTCGATGGTGGCAAAAGGGTAGTTTGCGGCCAGCGCGCCAGCCGCCGTCAACGCATTAAAAATCGTGGACTTGCCTACGTTTGGCAACCCCACGATGCCGGTTGAGAGAGACATGTTGTCCTGCTTTTAAGGATAGCACAAGGCCGCCCGCTAGAATGGGGATGCGCCACTTGAAGGTGATACAAGAAACGTGCACTGCGGGAGGATGCGAAGGTTATTTCTCTGCGCCTCGGCGTTGCCCAGCCAGGGTTCTGCCCCTAATCATGAACGCACCCGCTAGGATGACCTGATAACGGTGAGCACTTGCGCCAAGTCCTTCCTGCCCTGGTCTGGCTAGAATGACTCGATAGATGAGCAAGCTCCAGCAGCCAACCGGCATCCTGAACGAGGGCGATCAACTGCGCGCGCACCTCGCTGAGTGCGAGCGGGCACTGGCGTCTCTGGATGCGCAGCGCGCGCAAGCCCTCCTGCGCAACGCTGCCGAGGCACACCGATTGCTGGACAAGTTACGCGCTGCCGGCGCAGACGTGCGCGCCGAAGTCGCCCGCTGGCAAACCGTGACCGAGCGCATGGTCAAGGATGCCGAAAGAATCGTGAACGCAGCGGGCGGGACTCGCTCATTTGTCGCTCTGCGCAGCCAAGTTGCGCCGCAGCTCGATGAACCTTGGTGGGCGCTGGAGGCCATCGTCGCCGCCAGGCGCCGTCGGCTGATCCAGCAAGCCATCGCCGGCTTCGCCATCCTGGCTGCGATTGGCCTGGTCGGCTTTTTGCTGCGCGACGTGCTCTTCCCGCCCAACCCGGTCGGCGATGCGATCTTCGCCGCCCAGTCCGCCCTCCAGCAGGGCGATGTATCCCGCGCCTTGCAGGCCATCGAGGAGGGCCTCCAGGCCGCACCCAACCACCCCACCCTGCTCACCTGGAAGGGGACGCTCCTGGACGCGCGCAACGACCCGACAGCCGCCGCGATCCTGGCCGCGGCGCGCGCCGGCCTGGGCGAGCGCGACTACCTCCTGGAGCAGTCACAGGTCAATTTGCTGCTCGGTCGCTACGAGCGGGTGGTCGCCGATATGACCTACGCCATCGAACGATTCGCCGACCCAGCCGATGCCTACATGATGCGCGCGACGGCGCTCGAACAGCAGGGCAACTTGCCACAGGCCATCCGCGACCTTGAGGTGGCGGCAGCGATCGCCGAGCGGATAGGCAACGACGCCCTGTTCGCCACGGCGCGCGTGCGCATGGGGATGCTGCTTCAGGTTGCGCCTGCGCTCAGTTTGACTCCCGCACCCTAGCTGGCTTGGGCTAGGAACGCATCAATCGCGTCCAGCAGCGTCTGGATCTCCTCCTCGGTCGTGTCGGCCATGTGCGCGATGCGAAAGGTCTTGCCCTTCAGCGCACCGTAGCCATCGGAGATGTGCATGCCGTGCGCAGCGAGAAAGGCATTCAGCGCGCCCACATCTATGTTGCGCGTGTTCGCCACGCAGGTCACTGTGTCGGACTCGTAGCCCGGCTCGGCGAAGAGGGCAAACCGCTGGCGCGCCCATTCGCGGACGCGCTGCGCCATGCGCGCATGGCGGGCGAAGCGCTCCTCCAGCCCCTCGGCCAACATATCGTCCAGTTGGCGGTCCAGCGCGAACATAAGCGAGATGGCCGGCGTGGCCGGCGTGTGGTTTTTATGGAGGAACTTCTCCAGCTCAACAAAGTCAAAGTAGTAGCCGCGGTTTTTGACCGTCGCAGCCTTGGCCAGGGCGCGGTCACTCACCGCGGCAAAGGCCAATCCAGGCGGCAGGCCAAAGCACTTCTGCGACGAGGTGAGCAACACATCCAGCCCCAGGACGTCGAAGTCAATCTTGACCCCACCCAGCGAGCTGACCGCGTCCACCAGGATGAGCGTTTGCGGCGAGAGCGCTTTCACCACGCTGACGATCTCGGCCAGCGGGTTCATCACCCCGCAGCTCGTCTCGTTATGCACGATGGCGATCGCCTCAAACGGGCGCTTATCAGGCTCGGCGGCGCGCGCCAGCAGCGCCTCGCGCACCATCTCCGGCTTGATCGCTTGTCCTTCGGGGACGCGCAGCCAGGTGGTGGCCTTGCCGTTGCGCTCGAAGACATCGGCCCAGCGCTCGCTGAACGCCCCGCACACGGTGGCCAACACACCGCCGGCTGGGTCGTCGCTCACGCAGTTCCGCGCGGCGGCTTCCCATAAACCCGTGCCCGATGAGGTGCTGATGAACACCCTGCTCTGCGTGAAGAAGACCTGGCGCAGTTTGGGCTGGATGCGGGCGAAGAGCGTTTCAAACGGCTTGCCGCGATGGCCGATCATCCACTGCGCCTGCGCCTCCAGGATCGGCCTGCGCACCTCGACCGGCCCTGGGATGAATAGCTTGATGTGATCGCTCATGGCTGGCAAATGTGGCTATTCTACGGTCACGCTCTTGGCCAGGTTGCGCGGCTGGTCCACGTCGCAGCCCAGCCGGACCGCCATCTCATAGGCCAGGCGCTGCATAGGGATGGCCGTCAAGACCGGGGTGAGCAGCGCTTCCGCCGGCGGCACCTCGATCACGTAGTCCGCCTTGCCGCGGATGAAATCGTCGCCTTCGGTGGCGACGGCGATCACCGTCCCTCCGCGCGCCTTCACCTGCTCGATCTGCGAGATCATCTTCTCGTAAACGTTATCTCGGACGGCCACGCACACCACCGGCATCTTCTCATCAATCAGGGCAATGGGTCCATGCTTCATCTCGCCGGCGGGGTAACCTTCGGCGTGAATGTAGCTGATCTCCTTCAGCTTGAGCGCGCCCTCCAGGGCGATTGGATAGTTCACCCCGCGACCTAAGAACAAGAAGTGTTCGCGGTTGTGAAAGCGGTTGGCCAGCTCCTGGTAGATCGGGTCATCGTCTAGCATCCGGCTGACCAGGCCGGGCAGATGAGCCAAGGCGCGCGCCAGCGCGTATGGCCGCTCATCTCCGGCTGTGTGAGCCGACTGCGCCAGCGCGCACGCCAGCAAATACTGATCCACGATCGAGGTGAGGAAGGTCTTGGTGCTGCACACGCCGATCTCCGGGCCGGCCCGCATGTGGATCACGCCGCCGGCCAGGCGCTCGGCCTGCGCGCCGACTGCGTTGACGATGGCCCACGCCGGCGCGCCGCGCTCGCGGCCGGCGCTCATCGCCGCCAGCGTATCCGCCGTCTCGCCGGATTGGGTGATGCCGAGCACGACCGTGTCGGGCGCGATCAGCGGGTCGCGATAGCGATATTCGCTTCCGTAGTCCACCTCGACGGGCACGCGCGCGATGCGCTCGATGTAGAAGCGGCCGACCAGGCCGGCGTGGAATGACGAGCCGCATGCCACCGTATGGATGCGCACCGGGCGATTGGCCTCGTCAAGCGCCAACTGCTCTAGGTGAACGGTGCCGGTCTGGAAGTTCACCCGACCCCGCAGCGTGTCAGTGATCGCGCGCGCCTGCTCGAAGATCTCCTTTTGCATGAAATGGCGATACTCGCCCTTCTCAGCGCTGACAGGGTCCCAGGGGATGATGTGCGCGCGCTTCTCGACCGGCGCGCCGTCCAGCCGGCGCACGTCGAGGCCATCCGGCCGCACCACGGCCACCTCGCCATCGTCCAGGAAGATCACCCGCCGGGTGTATTCCAGGATGCCGGGGACATCGGAGGCGACGAAGCGTTCACCCTCCCCAAGGCCGATCACAATCCCGCCGGCGTTGCCCAGCCGCGCCGCGATCAACGTGTCCGGCGCCTCGGCGCACATCATCACGACGGCGTTGGATCCGCGCAGCCGGCCGATCGCGGCAAACGCGGCGCGCTCGAACGACATGCCGTCCTTCATAAAGAGGTCCACGAGGTGAGGAATCACCTCGGTATCCGTCTCGCTGCGAAAGCGCACCCCCTCGCCTTCTAGCGCGGCCTTTAACTCGACGAAGTTCTCGACGATGCCGTTGTGAATGACGGCCACGCTGCCGGCGTCGTTGAGGTGGGGGTGGGCATTGTGCTCTGTCACGCCGCCGTGCGTCGCCCAGCGGGTATGGCCGATCCCGACCGTATGGCTAGCGGTCAGGAGGTCTGGCTCAGCTTGGAGTTTGGCTTCCAGGTTGCCCAGCTTGCCGATGGCGCGCTGGACGAGGATGCGCTGTGCGCGCAGGATGGCCAGGCCGGCCGAGTCGTAGCCGCGATATTCCAAGCGCCGCAGGCCATTGATGACGACCGCGGCGGCTGGCCGCGGGCCGAGGTAACCGATGATCCCACACATGTAATTTTCCGTTTAATAAACGCGAGAAGCGCCGTGCAGGCGCTTCTCGCAGCGTTCGAGAGATGAGAGAAGGGCCTAACGCCCCATGACGGCGCGCAGCGTGGCGCAGGCCGGGCACGAGCCATCCGGTCGGAAGATCGAGTAGCCGGCCTGCGGATCCTCGGCGTCGTATTGGCGGCGATCCATGTTCCAGATGATCATCATGCGCACCTTGCCGCTGTCGCGCGAGAGCTGGGCTGCGCGCGCCAGCCACTGCGCTTGATTGGCCAGCGTGATGTTGGCTCCCCACTGGAAGTTCGGCGCCTGGATCG
>DAOTYZ010000147.1:0-2010 GCA_034434555.1 Candidatus Roseilinea sp. | reverse complement strand
CGGCCCGCGAACTCTCTCCACGCGCAATGCAATCCCTACAGAGCTACGTGCGCGATGTCGGCGGCGGTTTGGTGGTCATCGGCGGCCCACGAAGCTACGGCGCGGGAGGCTACTATCAAACCCCGCTGGAAGAGACGCTGCCCGTCGAGATGCAGGTAAAGGACCCCAAGCGCTTCCCATCCATCTCTATCGTCGTAGTGATGGACAAGAGCGGCAGCATGAGCATGATGGAGAATGGAGTGATGAAGATGCGCCTGGCCGCCGAAGCAGCGGCGCGGGTGGCCGAGATGATGAATGACGATGACGAATTGACGGTCATCGGCTTCGACACCGAGCCGGTGGACATCATCGGGCCATTCTCCGGCCGCGATAAGAAGCGATACATCAATCGCATCCTTAGCATCGCGCCGGGGGGTGGGGGAATTTACGTCTATGAGTCGCTCAAAGAAGCCGAGAAGATCATCACCCAGTCATCCAAGCTCACCAAGTTCATCATCCTGCTGGCCGATGGCAACGACGCCGAGCGCCAGGAGGGCGTCCGCGAGCTGGTGCGCCGGATGCGCGCCGAGCATGATCTCACGCTCAGCGTGGTGGCGTTTGGTGATGGTTCGGATATTCCCTTCCTAAAAAGCATCGCGGAGATCGGCGGCGGGCGCTATCACTTCACCGATCGCGCGGCGAACTTGCCGACGATCTTCACCGTAGAAGCGGCCCTGGCCCAGCGCAGTTACATTGTCGAGCAGAGCATCTTCCCTCGTCTGGGCACAAACAGCCCAATCGTGAGCGGCATTGCGGCCATGCCATCGTTGCGGGGTTATATTGCCAGCACGCCCAAGCCCGCGGCGCAGGTCGTCTTGTGGGCCAGCGAAAGCGATCCACTCCTTGCTGCCTGGCAATATGGCTTGGGCCGCGCCGTCGCGTTCACTTCCGACGCCACAGGACGCTGGGCCAGGGCTTGGATAGGCTGGGACGACTTCCCCAGATTCTGGGCGCAAACCGTCCGTTGGACGATCCTGGAACGACCGCAATCCCCCATTCAAGTTGCCGTGACATCGCGCGATGAGCGCACGGTTGTTGTCGCCGAGCTACCCGAAGCGTATATAGATGAGCGCCTCGAACTCTCTGCAACGCTGGTAGATGCTGATGGGCGCACGCGCACGCTGCGCATGAGTCAAGTCTCGCCCGGTCGCTACGAGGCAGAGGCCGATCTAGAGCAAGGCAGGGCATATTTTGTGCGCGTCGCGCCGGCGCAGACAGGCGGAGAGGCGAACAGTTCCGCAGCCGGTGTATTAGAGGCCATCGTCAGCCACGTGCAGCCCTACTCGCCAGAGTACACGCCGCGCGAAGGTGGCGAGGCAGATTTGCGCGCATGGGCAGCGCTGAGCAACGGTGAGGTGTTGGCGTCGCCATCCCAGGCATTCACCCTTAGCGCGCCGGCGGCTGTGTCGCGCACCGATCTATCCCCCCTGTTGCTCATGCTGGCCGCGCTGCTCTTGCCATTCGACGTAGGGGTGCGGCGCATCACGGTCAACCTACGCCGTCAACTTGGCGGGCGGCCCATGCCCGTGAATCAATCGCTGGCCACAGGCCACACCAGATCACTGCTCCAGGCCAAAGCGCGCGCCGGCAAACCATCCGAACGCTCAACCCAACCCAGCCAGCCGCGCCCAACTACCCAGTCGGCTTCCGCTACGGCTTCTGAACTCCTCAAGCGCCGCCGGCAGCGCGCCGAGGAGCAGCGCGGATGAACTATCGCTCCTGTTCGCATGATCAGATTGGACGATAATCCGGCAGCGACGAAGCCCTTGTGGCGCCTCTTCTTGCTCGTCTGTGTCCTGCTTCAGTCCGTGCTTGCATCGCTGGCAATCCACGCGCGGACGGCGCACGCCGAAGTGCCTATCCTGGAGACGAACGCGCCCGGCGGGGACTATGGCTTGTTCGAGGGCGGCCAATACGTGGACGAACCGTGGTTCATGTGGTTCGTATTGGGCGAGCTATCGTCCGCCAGCG
>DAOTYZ010000146.1:0-22055 GCA_034434555.1 Candidatus Roseilinea sp. | reverse complement strand
GTTTCAGTGACCTCATACGGCCATTCGCTATTGCAACCGCCTTTCATCGAAGGTCGTGTGAGGTGATCTAAGCCCTAACACCGGCCTTCGAAGGGCACAGCAACGTTCCTGTGCATTCGAGATCATACCACAATAATCCCAGGCCCGCGGGCAAAGCGGCAAAAAGTAAGAAAAGCCGGGATGTTTTCGCTAGACATCGTTACAGAAGCAGCGATACTCACACGCCACGCAGCGGCGCGGTCGGCCGGCGGACCGGGATAGCGCTTGGCGCGCACCAGCGCGTCTAGCTCGGCCTGGTGCCCGAGGATCTCGCGGGCCAGGCGGCGCAGCGCCAGCGCCAGCGCGGGCTGCTCAACCTTGCGGCTGCGGGCGTGGTAGCCGAGCAGGCTCGCCTGGTTTTGCAACTTAGCGAGCGCGATCGCGCCGGCAATGGTGAAGCGAGCAATCCCCACGTCGCCTCGGTCGGGCACGAGCCTAGCCCCTTCGCTTTGCCCGGGGTGCGGCACGCAGCTAGGGATCGACGACGAAGATGCTGCTGGCGACGCGGGCGCTGACGGAGCAGGACTGGCCGGAGGGGAAGTACACCGTGAGCGACGCATCCGCGGCCCGCGCCCCGATCAGCAGGCGCGTCCGCGGCCATAGCCCCAGGCCGGCGACCTCGCGCAGCAAGTCGGGGTCTTCATCTCGGATTCGCTCGACGCACACCAGGCTGCCCTCATCTGCCTCGGCGAGCGTGCGGCGCGAGCTGGATGCGACCTGACCGCTGCGGGTCGGGATCGGGTCGCCGTGCGGATCGAAGGCGGGGTCGCCCAACAAGGTCGCCATGCGCTCCTCAAAGTCCTCGCTGATCACGTGTTCCAGCCGTTCGGCTTCTGCGTGCACCTGATCCCATGAATAGCCCATCGCCTTGGTCAGATAAAGCTCGATCAAGCGATGGTGGCGGATCACCTCCAGCGCCGCTTTCTCGCCGGCGGGCGTGAGGGCAGCCCCCTGATACGGTTCATAGGTCACCAAGCCCAGCTCGGCCAATTTCTTGAGCATACCGGTGACCGAGGCAGCGCTGACGCTGAGATAGGCGGCGAGCGCGCTCGTCGTCACCCGCCCGTCCTCCCCATGCAGGTGGTAGATTGCCTTCAGATAGTCCTGGACTGACTCAGAGAACATATCCGCCTGCCGAGCACTCCCCTTGCGCGTCGCATCCGGCCCAGTGGTGTTAGCATACAACGAGCGTATGGATGCGCTGCTGATCACATTGCTTTGTGGCCTAGTCGGCTATCTCATCGGCTCGATCCCGTTTGGCTGGATTATCGTCAAAGTGCTAAAAGGTGTGGACGTGCGCCAGGTGGGCAGCGGGCGGACCGGCGGCACGAACGTCTTTCGCGCGGCCGGCTTCGCAGCAGGGATCATCACAGCCATCCTCGACGTGTTGAAGGGCGTGGTCGCCGTGCTGCTGGTGCGGCAGCTCGTCGCCGGCACCGCTGGCTGGGCCGAGGCGCTGACCGGCTTTGGCGTGGTGCTGGGCCACAACGCCTCGTGCTTTTTGAACTTTCGCGGCGGCGCCGGCGGCGCCACCGCCGTCGGCACCAGCATCGCGCTATGGCCATGGGGCGGCCTGCCGGCGTTTGTGATCGGCTCGCTGATGCTCTTCGTCGGCGGCTACGCCTCGATCGCTTCGATCCTGGCCGGCGTGACCGTCGCGCTGGCGAACACGATCGGCGCCGCCCTGAGTATCACCCACTGGTCATACGCGGCCTATGGTTGGGGCGTGCTCGGCTTGATCCTCATCGCGCTGCGGCCAAACATCGCCCGGCTGCGGGCGGGCACCGAGCAGCGCGTATCATGGTTCAAGCGCCACACCCCGCCCGTTCGCTCCGGTTCATCGGCCACCTCTCAGTGAGCCATGTCGCGCCTGCACGCGCGCATCACGTATCTCTACGAGGATGACGACCTCCTGGCCGTGCACAAGCCGGCCGGCATCGCAACCGTGCACGACGCGGCGCGCCCCGACGAGGCCGATCTGCACGCCTGGTTGGAAGCCCAAGTCGGCCGGCTATGGGTCGTCCATCGCCTGGATCGCGAGACCAGCGGGGTCGTGGTCTTCGCGCGCAACGAGGCATCTCATCGCGCGCTGAGCGCGCGGTTCGAGGAGCGCGATGTCACCAAGTTCTACCACGCCATCCTGGTGGGCCACCCACCCTGGAGCGAGCGCACCGTGGATGCCCCGCTGCGCGCCGATGCCGACCGCCGCCACCGCACGGTGGTGGACATCGTCGGCGGCAAGCCGGCGGTCACCCACTTCCGCGTGCTGCGCCGGCTGCGGCGCTTCGCCTTGGTCGAGGCGCGCCCGGAAACCGGCCGCACCCACCAAATCCGCGTCCACGCTGCCTTGCTCGGCCATCCGGTGGCGGTGGATGACCTCTACGGCGACGGCCGACCGATCTTCCTCTCGCAATACAAGCCGGACTACCGCCCTGGCCGCGACGAGGAACAACCGCTAATGGGCCGGCTGGCGCTGCACGCCTTAGCGTTACGCTTCCCGCACCCGCGCACCGGCGAGATGGTCGAGCTATACGCGCCATACGCCAAGGACTTCAACGCGACGCTCAACCAACTGGGCAAACTGGCCTAGCGACCCAGGTCGTCACCCTCGCCTGCCCCACCCCAAAATCCCCAGGCCGATGGCCAGCGCCAGCAATAAGAAGGCAAACACGCGCGGCGGCGTCACCCATGTCCCTTCGGCAGGGGCCGAGGGCGCAGATGGCGTTTGCGCAGGAGTGGACTCCGGCAGCGCGAGTGCGCGCGGCTCGGCGTCGAACGGCGCAAGGCGCTCCTCGGCCGGCGCTGCGGGCAGCAGCGGTTGTGCCGCCGGCTGCGCCGGCAGCGTGGCCGACTCCGGCCGCGCCGATGGCGCGCCAACGTCCCACACGATCAGCGCGATGCATAACACCGTCGCAACCAACGCGCCAAACCGATAAGCCCATTGCGGGAAGCGCGGGCGGGCGGCGACGGGCCTGCGCGCGGCATCTAACGGCAGGATGAAGTTGCGAGGCGGCGCAACCATCGGCAATTGGCGCGCCTCGCGGACGAGCAGGCGCGTCGCCAAGACGCGCCGGCGCAGCTCTGGATCACTCGCCAGGCGCGCCTCAAAGCTCGCCCGCTCTGCCTCGCTCAATTGCCCATCCACGTAGGCCGAGATCAGCTCTTCTTCGCTCATGCGCCTCGGTTTATTGACGGAACTCGTCGGGCAACAGTTCCGGATGTGCCAGGAGCGCGTCGCGCAGCTTGGCGCGCGCGCGGCTCAGCCGGCTCTTCACCGTGCCCAGCGAGACGTTCATCGCCTGGGCGATCTCCTGATAGCTCAACCCATGCACATCCGCCAGCACGAACGTGATGCGCTGATCGGGCGGCAGCGTCAAGGCCGCGCGGGCGATCAGATGACGCAGCTCGCGGCGCTCAGCGACGCTATCCGGGCTTTCCTCTCCCGACGGCAATGCATCGGCCAGGCTGCGCTCGTCGTCATCTTCCGCCTCCAGCGAGCGGCTGGGCCGGCGCCGCTGATAGCGCAGCGCGTCCAAGCAGGCGTTCGTCACCGTGCGCAGCAGCCAGCTTTTGAACGAGCCGCCGCGATAGTCCTTGATGTGGGTGAAGGCCGAGAGGAAAGCCTCCTGGGTCGCGTCAGCAGCGGCAGCGGCATCGCCGAGGATGCGATAGGCGACGTTGTAGAGCTGACTTTGATAGGCCAGCACCAGTTGGTTGAATGATGTCACATCGCCGCGCTGGGCAGCGCGAATCAGCGCTTCTTCATCCTCTATATCCCCCATAAGCGCGCTTCGCTATCTGAAGGACTGTGCTCCTCGCAGCGTTGTTCACCCCTGCTCAGCCAGCGCATCCAGCAGCGCGGTGAGGCCCAGCATATAGCTGCGCCAGCCAAAGCCGGCGACGATGCCCAACGCGACCGGCGTGATGAACGAATGATGGCGAAATGGCTCGCGGCGATAGACGTTGGAGAGGTGAACCTCCACGCACGGCTTGGCTATCGCGCTGAGCGCGTCGCGCAGCGCGATGCTGGTGTGCGTGTAAGCGCCGGGATTGATCAAGACGCCATCTGCCCACTCACGCGCCTCGTGGATGGCATCAATTAAGGCGCCTTCATGGTTCGACTGGACGATGCGCAGCGTCGCGCCCCGCTGGTCAGCCAGCGCGCGCAAGCGCTGGTTGATCTCGTCGAGCGTGGTGTGGCCGTAAACCTCTGGCTCACGCCAGCCGAGCAGGTTTAAGTTCGGGCCGTGTAACACGAGCACGCGCTTCAATGGTTGTTGATGCTCCTTAGCGCCTGCCTGGCCAGGTGCTCATCTACCTGGTCGCACACCAATGCGTCGCCTGGGGCGCGCAGCAGGACGAAGCGCAACTTGCCGGCACGCTTCTTCTTGTCGCTCATCATATAGCGCCAGATGCGCTCTTCGTCAAATACATGGCCTTCCAGCAGATCGGCCACCTCTCCGAGCGAAACAGGCAAGCCCGCGGCGCGCAAGAGGCCGATGACCTCCTCAACCAGCGCGTCGGCGCAGAGGCCCATCGCCTGCGAAAGGCGCGCCGCGCACACCAGGCCCAGCGCCACCGCCTCGCCGTGCCTGAGCCGAAAATCGCTCCATGCCTCGATGCCATGACCGAAGGTGTGCCCCAGGTTGAGCAAGGCGCGCTGATCGCGCTCGAAGGGATCGGCCTCTACGATCATCCGCTTCAGATGAACCGCGTCGGCCAAGACCTCGGCCATCGTCAGGCCGCTGGCCGCACCCTGCAGGATGAAACGGCGCAGCCGGTCGTAGCGTTCACCGCCGCTCAGCAAGCCGGCCTTGATCACCTCGGCCAGGCCGCTGCGCAGCTCGCGCACCGGCAATGTCCGAAGCGCACCGACATCGGCGACCACCAGCTCAGGCTGCTTGAACGCGCCGACCAGGTTCTTGCCGAACTCGGTATCCACCCCCACCTTGCCGCCGATGCTGGCATCGGCCATCGCCAGGAGCGTGGTGGGGACTTGCACGAAGGGGACGCCGCGCAGGAAGGTGGCGGCGGCAAAGCCAGCCGTGTCGCCCACCACCCCGCCGCCGAGCGCGATCACCGCGCTGCCCCGCTCCATGCCGTGGGCGCTGAAGGCGCGGTACATGGCCTCGACGCTGGCCAGCGTCTTGCCGGCTTCGCTGGCAGGCATGACGTGCACGAACGCCTCCAGGCCGGCGCGCGCAAGGGCGCGCTGCGCGCGACCGGCGAGGTGTTCGCCCACCACGGCATCGGTGACGAGGGCAAAGGGCGGCGACCAGCCGCGGCCAGCCAACATGAAGCCCAGCCCATCCAACAGCCCTTCGCCGATCACCACGTCGTAGCGCGCGCCGGCGGGGGGGATCACCACGGGGATGCGCGCCTGCTCGCGCGCATAGAGCGCACAGACGATCTCGGCGACTTCATCTGGGCTGCGCTGGGAGGTGTCCACGTGATAATGCAACTGGGCGTACTTCGGGGCACGTTCGCGGAGCAGTTGCGCGACCCGGCCCGCCACGTCACCCCCGCGCAGCATGGGCCGCTGCTGGGCGGCAGAGTCCCCTCCCACGCGCTGGACGATCACCTCCGGAGCGGCGGTCAAGCAGACCACCATCCCGCTGGCGAGCAGGGCCGCGCGGTTCTCGTCATCCACGACCATGCCGCCGCCGGTGGCGACCACACAGCCGCGCCGCGCGCTCAGCTCGGCGACCAGCGCGCGCTCCTGGGCGCGAAAGTATGCCTCGCCGCAGCGCTCAAAGACCTCGGGGATCGGCATCCCTGCGCGCCGCGCGATCTCCTGATCGGTGTCTAGAAAGTCCATGCCCAGCCGCTCGGCACACAGCCGGCCTACTGCGCTCTTGCCGCTGCCCATAAAGCCGGCCAGGATCAAATTGCGATCATTCATAGCCAAAGCGCCACGGCCGGTTGTCCATCGGCAGGTCGGCGAGCCGTAGGCGGCGCAGCGACGCAAAGCGCGGGCGCATCTCCTCCAGCGAATCCCCGCCCAGCTTCTCGATCAGCGCATCGGCCAGCACAAAGCACACCATCGCCTCGACGATCGGCACGGCGCGCGGCACCTGGCAAAAGTCGCTGCGCTCATAGCGGGTCTGCGCCGCCTGGCCGGTGGCCAAGTCCACCGAATCGAGGGGGGTAAGCGTGGTGGCGATCGGCTTAAGCGCCGCGCGGATGACGAGCGGCGCGCCGTTGGTGATGCCGCCTTCCAGGCCGCCGGCGTGGTTGGTGCGCTGGCGGATCGCGCCGTCCTCTACGTAAAGCTGATCCTGGGCCAGCGTGCCCGGCAGGCGCGCCTCGGCGAAGCCATCGCCGATCTCCACGCCCTTCACTGCGTGGATGCTCATCACCGCCTGGGCCAGCCGGCCGCTCAGCCGGCGATCCCAGTGGACGTGGCTGCCCAAGCCGGGCGGCACGCCCAAGGCGACCACCTCGATCACGCCGCCCAGGGTGTCCTTGTCTTCCATGGTCTGGCGGATCAGCGCCCGCATCCGCTCGCTCGTGGGCTCGTCGTAACAGCGCACCTCGCTGGCTTCGGCCTGCGCGAAGCGCGCCTGATACAACGTTTGATCCGGCGAGGACGCATGGCCGGGCACGGAGACCTCGCCAATGCTGAGCACATAGCCACCCACAACGATGCCGAACTCGCGCAGCAGCGCCCGGCACACCGCCCCGACGGCGACGCGCATGGTCGTCTCGCGGGCCGATGCGCGCTCCAACACCAAGCGCAGCTCGCGATAGCCATACTTCACCGCGCCGGTCAGGTCGGCATGGCCGGGGCGCGGGATGGTCATCGGCTCGATCTCCCGATCGCGCCATTTAGCGTGGTCGAGATTCTCAACGACCAGCGCGATCGGGCCGCCGGTGGTCTTGCCGTCCATCACGCCGGCGGTGATGCGCGCGTGATCGCGCTCGATCTTCATGCGCCCACCGCTGCCGTAGCCTTGCTGTCTGCGGGCCAGGTCCCGGTCTATATCAGCGGAAGAGAGCGGCAGGCCGGCCGGCATCCCTTCCAGGATAGCGGTGAGCGAGGGGCCGTGAGATTCGCCAGCGGTGAGGAATCTAAGCATGGTTCAACGCCTCGCGCATGACGGTTGAGACGCGCGCCGCGGAAATGCCGGTCCAGCGCGCGAAGGCCGCCGCGCCCTGCTCGGCCAGCATCCCCGCGCCGCCGATGGCCCGTGCGCCGGCTGCGCGCGCCTGGCCCATCAGCGCTGTGACGGCTGGCCAGTAGATCAAATCGTAGAGCACCGCCCGCGCCGGAAAGGGCAGTTCCTGCGGCCAAGGGGAAGCATCCACAGCGGGCCACATGCCGACGGGAGTGCAGTTGACGACCAGCGTTGCCGAGCGACAGGCCGGCGCAGCCAACGTCTCCACCGGCTCACATCCTTCTCGACCGAACGCTTCGGCGAGCGCCTGCGCCCGCTCAAACGAGCGGTTGTAGATCCACACCTGCGCGCCGCGCGCGCGCAGGGCATAGACCACCGCGCGCGCCGAACCGCCCGCGCCCAGCACCAGGGCGCGCGTGCCGGCATCTACCGTCACGCCATGGAAGTCTAAATCGGCCAGGAAACCCACCCAGTCGGTGTTGTCTCCCCACAGGCGGCCGGCGCGCTTGAAGAGCGTGTTCACCGCGCCGATGGCGCGCGCGTCGGCGGTCACCTCGTCGAGGAAGGGGAGGACGGCCTGCTTGTGCGGCACGGTGACGTTGCCGCCGGCGATATCGGCCCGCCGCCGCACGTCATCGAGCCGCGCGGCCAGCGCCTCGGCAGGCGTGTCCCACAGCTCATAGCGCCAATCGAGCAGCCCAACAGCGGCAAATGCCGCCTGCTGCATGCGCGGGCTTTGGCTATGCGCCACCGGATGGCCGATCAGACCGACGATCATGGTCAAAGGTCGCGACGCGAGCCAGGTCGTCGAAGAAGCCCGGATAGGTCTTCGTCACGCAGTCTGCGCCCAGGATAGTTGTCTGGCCAGCGGCCACCAGCGCCGCGACCGCCAGCGCCATGGCAGCGCGATGATCGCCCAGCCCATCCACGACCGCGCCGCGCAAGCGGGTTGGCCCTTCGATGACGAACCCATCCGCGGTCGGCTCGGCGCGTGCGTCCAGCTTGCGCAGCTCGGCCAGGAAGCCCTCCAGCCGGTTGCTCTCTTTCACGCGCAGCTCTTCGGCGTTGCGGACGACCGTCACGCCGTGCGCCTGGGTTGCCGCGACGGCGAAGATGGGGAACTCGTCAATCATGCGCGGCACCAGCGGGCCGCCCACCTCGATCGCCGTGAGCTCGGCTGCGCACACCTCAATATCCCCCACCGGCTCGCCGCCTTCCTCGCGCAGGTCGGCGATGGCGATCCGCGCCCCCATCGCCCGGAGCGCGTCGAGCAGGCCGGTGCGGGTGGCGTTCAACCCCACGCCGGATAACCGCAAACAGGCGCCGGGCACCAGGCTGGCCGCGACGAGGAAGAACGCCGCCGACGAGAAATCGGCTGGCACACGAATGTCGAGCGCGCGCAGCGGTTCGGTCGGTGGGGAGAGCGTGACGGTCGCCGCGCCGTTATCGGCATGCGAAATTTGGAGCCTCGCGCCGGCTGCGCCCAACATGCGCTCGGTGTGATCGCGGGTGGGCGCCGGCTCGCTGATCGTCACCGGCGCGTCGGCGTATAGGCCAGCCAACAGCAGCGCGCTCTTCACCTGGGCGCTGGCCACCGGCATGGCGTAGCACATCCCACGCAGCGGCCCTCGCGCAGGATGGACGCGCAACGGCGCGCAGCCATTCGTATCCTCGATCCGCGCGCCCATCGCGCGCAGCGGATCGGTCACGCGGCGCATGGGCCGGCGGCGCAACTGGTCGCTGCCGTCCAGCGCCGCGCCGAACGTCTGACCGGCCAGCAAGCCAGCCAAGAGGCGCATCGTGGTGCCGGAGGAATGGCAGAACAGCGTGGCTGCCGGCGCGCGCAGCCCACGCAGGCCCTGCCCTGTGATCCGCAGCGCGGGCAGGTCCCCTTCATGCTGAATGGCGATCGGCACGCCCAGCGCGGCCATGCAGGCCTTGGCGGCCTCGGTGTCTTCGCTCTCCAGCGGACAGATCACGCGGCTGGTGCCCTCGGCGAGGCCGGCCAGCAAGAGCGCGCGGACGGTGATGCTCCGGTCGCTGGGGACGCGCAACAGGCCGCTCAGGGTTCTGGCGGGGAACAGCGAACGGTTCATGGAAAGTGCGCCTTGCGCGCCTGGGCAGCAGCCTGTAAGAAAGCCCGCAGTCCGGCTTCGTCGCGCCGCTCCAGGAGCGCTGTGAGCTGATCGAGGGCAAACTGGACGTCCCGCACCGCGCCCAACACAGGCTCGGCGTTCGTGAGGAGGATATCCAACCACATCGTCACGTCGCTGGCGGCGACCCGCGAGGTGTCGCGAAATCCGCCGGCCATGACCTCCCAGACCTCTGGGTGGTTCAGGCTGAACTGCTCTGTCGCGGCCACTAACGCAACGGCCAGCGCGTAGGGCAAATGGCTGGCGAACGCCAGCAACGCATCGTGCTGGTCGGCATCGAGGATGCGCGGTGAAGCGCCGACGCGCTCGGCCAGCGCGCGCACTACGGACAGCGCCTCGTCATCCGTGCGCGCCGTGGGGATGATCAACCAGGGCGCGCCGCGAAACAGGCCGGCGTCGGCTGCCTGAATGCCGGCGGCCTCCTTGCCGCACATCGGATGCGCGGCCACGGCGCGCAGATGCCCCGGCAGCGCATCCATCGCGCGGGCGATTTTCACCTTGGTGCTGCCCATGTCGGTGAGGATCGCGCCGGGCTTGCAGATGCTGGCCAGTTGGCCGATCTGGGCGATGATCGTGCGGGCCGGCGTGCAGAGCACGACCACCTCAGCCTCGCGCGCGGCGCCCAGGTCGTCCGTCGCCAGATCCACTATGCCCTGAGCTTGGGCGTAGCGCAGCGTCTCGGCGCTGCGCGAGACGCCGATCAGCCGACCAGGGTAACCGGAGGCGCGCAAGGCCAGGGCAAACGACCCGCCCATCAGCCCCAACCCCACAATGCAGAGGGTGCGTTGGTCCATGCCTAGTGCTCGCTAACAGGTGCGATCGACAGCGGCCGCCACGCGCTGTAACTGGCTGACCAGCTCGCGATAGCGCTCCGGCGTCAGTGATTGCGCGCCGTCGCTGACGGCCTTCGCCGGATCGGGATGCACTTCGATGATCAATCCATCTGCGCCGGCAGCGACGGCCGCCTTGGCAACCGCGGGAACATACTCCCACTTACCGGTGCCGTGCGAGGGGTCAACAATCACCGGCAGGTGGGAGAGCTCTTTGAGCACCGGCACTGCGTTGATGTCCAGCGTGTTGCGGGTGTATTTCTCGAAGGTGCGAATCCCGCGCTCGCAGAGCATCACGTCGTAGTTGCCGTGCGAGAGGATGTATTCGGCGGCCATCAGCAGCTCCTCCATGGTGGCGCTCATGCCGCGCTTGAGCAGCACCGGCTTGTGGCTCTCGCCCACTGCGTGGAGCAGCGGGAAGTTCTGCATATTGCGCGCGCCGATCTGGAGGATATCGGCATAGCGCGCCACCAGCGGCACTTGCTCCGGCGCCATGACCTCGGTGACGATGGCCAACCCATAAGCGTCGCGCGCCTCAGCCATCCATTTCAGCGCCTCTTCGCCGTGGCCTTGAAAGGAATAGGGCGAGGTGCGCGGCTTGAAGGCCCCACCGCGCAGGATGGTCGCGCCGGCCTCTTTCACCAGCCGCGCGCTCTCCATGATCTGCTCGCGGCTCTCCACGGCGCACGGACCGGCCATCATCGCCAGTTGCCTATCGCCGATGGTCAAGGTGCGATTCTTGACGCGCAACTGAATGACGGTATTTTGTTTCTTAAAGTCCCGGCTGGCCAGCTTGAACGGCCGCAAGATAGGCAGGACGCGCTCGACGCCGCTGAGCAACTCAAATGAGCTGGCGTCAATTGGCCGCTCATCACCCACCATCCCGATGATCGTGCGCTCTTCCCCCTCGGAGAGATGCGCCCGCATGCCGATGCTCTCGATGTGTTTGATCACGCCGGCGATCTCCGCCGCCGACGCCCCTGCCTTCATCACGATGACCATGCTCTTCACCACACTCACGAAATATGCAATACGCTATACGGAATACGGAATACGAAACACTCACTACGCCACACGCGCCGCATGGTCTGTATTGCGTATCGCGTATTGCGTATTGCGTGTCCCGTATTCTGTGGAGCGCACTCCGTAATGCGCAGCAACCCGTCGCCGGCGCACGGCCTCGGCCAGGCGATCCAGCAAGCGCACGGTGTCTTCCCAGCCAATGCATGCGTCGGTGATGCTCTTGCCGTATTCTAGAGGCCTGCCGGCCACTAAATCTTGCCGACCGGCGACGAGGTTCGATTCCAACATCACGCCGACGATCGCAGTCTCGCCGGTCTCTATCTGGCGCGCCACGTCTTCGGCCACCTTCAGTTGGTTCTCAGGCTGCTTGTTGCTGTTGCCGTGCGAGCAATCCACCATCAGAGCCGGCGGCAAGCCCTCGCGGACCAGCGATTCAGCCACGGCGCGCACGCTGGCGTTGTCGTAATTGGGCGTCTTGCCGCCGCGCAACACGACGTGACAATCCTCATTGCCGGCGGTATGGACGATTGCGCTGATCCCGCCCTTGGTCACCGAGAGGAAGTGATGTGGCTGGCGGGCGGCCTTGATCGCATCAATAGCGATCTTGACGTTGCCATCCGTGCCGTTCTTGAAGCCAACCGGACAGGAGAGGCCGCTGGCCAGCTCGCGGTGCACCTGGGACTCGGTGGTGCGCGCGCCGATCGCGCCCCACGAGATCAGGTCGGCCACATACTGCGGCGAAATGGTGTCGAGGTACTCTGTGGCCGCCGGCACGCCCAGCTCGTTCACGTCCAACAGCAGCTTGCGCGCCAGGCGCAGCCCCTTGTTGATGCGAAACGAGCCGTCCAGGTCAGGGTCGTTGATCAGCCCCTTCCAGCCAACTGTGGTGCGCGGCTTCTCGAAGTAGACGCGCATGATGATCTCCAGCGCGTCGCGGGTGCGCGCGCGCACCGGCTTCAGCCGGCTGGCGTATTCAAGCGCGGCCTGCACGTCGTGCACACTGCACGGCCCCACCACGACGAAGACGCGATCATCCCGGCCATATAGGATGTCGTGCACAGCCAGGCGCGCCTCGTAGACGAGTTTGGCGACTTCGGGCGTGATGGCGAATTCGCGCATCAGGTGCGCCGGCGGGGCCAGCTCTTTAATCTCTCGGATGCGGACATCATCGGTTTGATACATCATGGCGTGCGCGCTCTCCTGACAAAAATTAAAGCGCGGGGCTTACCAGCCCCGCGCCTCTCAACAACCCTTCGCTCGCTTTTGCTGCTCACTCGCTGGTCGTCTCGAACCCGCGCGCCGGCAAGCCTCTGCCCTCGCAGGCAAAGTAGCTAAACCAAAAGTAGCTAAAGCAGCGCACCGGGTTTGCCATGACGTCAGCGACATGACAATCATACGTCATCCTGACCGTTTGTCAAATCGGTATATTCACGGCTAGGGGCGGACTCCTGGTTAGGCGACGGCAGTGTTGTCGTCTAAACCTCCATAGGAATAGGAAAGAAAACCAACCTCCACCCTGCGTGCAAATTAGCCAACCTTTAATAAAATGGTTGATCAACGGCGAGTGAAGGTCTCATCCTTCTATCGCGCTTTCCGCTCCGCGACGAGATCGAATCCTAGATTCCACCCAAGCAAAAGGAGGTCCAGATATGTTGAGAAAGATCACACTACCGTTGGTCGTCGCCATGAGCATCACAGCCTGCGCCACGCTCCCTGCCCCGCCGCCGTCCGGCAGCCAGCAACCAACAGCCGCGCCGGCCAGAGCCAAGGTCACCCACATCCGCTTCTCGCTGGATTGGGCGATCGAAGGTCCGTCGGCGCCGTTCCTGATCGCCCTCGACAAGGGCTACTTCGCAGAAGAAGGCTTGTCGGTTGTCATTGACCGCGGCACCGGTTCAGCCGGCACGGTCACCAAGATCGCCAGCGGCGCATACGAGATGGGCTACGCCGACATTAACTCGATGATCGAGTTCAATGTGAAGAATCCGGACAAAGCGCTACAAGCAATCGCCATCCTCTACAACAATGCGCCGATGACGGTGTTCACGCTCAAGGGCAAGGGGATCAACACGCCATCGGACCTAGCAGGCAAGAAGCTCGGTGCGCCGGCCGGCGATGCTGGCCGACGCCTCTTCCCACTCTTCGCTAAGCAGGTCGGCATTGACCCGAACAGCGTCGAGTGGGTCACCATGGAGCCAGCCCTGCGCGAAGCCGCCCTGGCCAAAGGCGAGGTGGACGCCATTACGGCCTTCTACGGCAGTGGCTGGTTCGGCCTGCTGCGCAATAAGGTCGCGCCTGAAGATATCGTTGCCTTCATGTATGCGGAGCAGGGTTTGCCGCTCTATGGCAACGCCGTCATGGCCTCGCCGAAGTTCCTCCAAGAGAACGAAGAAGCGGTAAAGGGATTTCTGCGCGCACTGGCCCGCGGCTGGCAGGAAGCGCTGGCTGACCCAGCGGCCGCCGTTGAGATCGTCAAGCGCCGTGAGCCGCTGATTGACGCCGAGATAGAAACCCAACGGCTAAAGATGGCCATTGAGAAGCACTTCCTCACCGAGGAAGTGAAGCAAAACGGCTTCGGCGCGGCTGACCTGGAGCGGTTGAAGAAGAACATCGCTCTGGTCGTTGAAGGATTCGCGCTGACCTCCTCGCCACAGCCAGAGACGATCTTCACCGACAAATACCTGCCACCCAAGGAGCTGCGCATGCCGCCAGGCACATAACCCAACACCCTACTCCCACACTCTCAACAGAAAGACAGATGGAACAGGATCAACCCTGCGTCGCCCTGCATAACGTATCGCTGTTCTATCGGAGTGACGACGGGCGCGAGGTCCACGCCCTAGAGGATGTGTCACTATCTATCGCACAGGGTGAGTTCGTGGCGATTGCTGGCCCTAGCGGCTGTGGCAAGACCACCATCCTCAAACTCGTGGCCGGCCTGATACCGGCCACGCGCGGCCAGGTGTTGATTGACGGTGTGCCGGTGCGCGGGCCGCAGAAGAACGTCGGAATGGCCTTTCAGAACCCTACCCTGCTCCCGTGGCGCAATGCGCTCCAGAACGTGCTCCTACCTTTGGAAGTGGTGGCGCCACATCGCCACCACTTCCGCAGCAAGCAGCGCGAGTACGAAGCCCGTGCCCACGAGCTGCTTCAACTGGTTGGGCTGAATGGCTTTGCCAACAAGCCACCCTACCAGCTCTCCGGCGGGATGCAACAGCGCGTCTCCCTGTGCCGCGCACTCATTCACGAGCCGGAGATCCTGCTGCTCGACGAGCCATTCGCTGCGCTGGATGCTTTCACGCGCGAAGAGCTGTGGGGGGTTCTCCAGTCGCTCTGGCTGTCGCGGCGCTGCACCGTCATCCTGGTGACCCATGACCTGCGGGAGGCGGTCTTCTTGGCCAACACCGTGTATGTAATGAGCAAACGCCCTGGCCGGCTGGTGCACGTGACGCACATTGACCTGCCGCGCCCACGCACGCTTGAGCACATGTTCCAACCCGAATTCACCAACTACGTGCATGAGATCTATAACCGCATCGGAGAGGTGCGCGCATGAGGACGAGCGCTCTTCTGCATCGCGTGTTCCTGCCAACCATCGCCATCCTCTTGTTCGGGCTGAGCTGGGAGATAGGTGGTTTGATTTTTAACGTGGATGAGTTCGTCTTGCCACGACCCAGCGCAGCCATCGGCGCCTACTTTGAATGGCAAACGGCTATCTGGCCCAACGCGCTCCAAACGTTGTTCACCACGCTGGTCGGCCTGGGGCTGGCCATTGTCACCGGCACGCTGATCGGTGCGCTGATCGGCTATTCGACGCTGCTCTACGACGCGCTCTATCCGCTGCTGGTGGCCTTTAACTCGATCCCCAAAGCAGCGCTGGTGCCGGTGTTCGTGATCTGGTTTGGGGTGGGCACGCTGCCGGCGATCTTGATCGCTTTTCTCATCTCGTTCTTCCCGATCGCCGTGAATGTCGCCACGGGGGTTGCGACGGTCGAGCCGGAGCTGCGCGACGTGTTGCGCTCGCTTGGCGCCAGCAGGCTGGATCTATTCGTCAAAGTAGGCTTCCCGCGGGCGCTGCCGTATTTCTTTGCCTCGCTCAAGGTCGCGGCAACGCTCGCGTTCGTCGGCTCAATCGTGGCCGAACTGGGCGCATCCAACCGCGGCATCGGCAACCTCATGGTGATCGCCAGCTCGCGCTTCGATGTGCCGCTGGTGTTCGCCGGCTTATTCGTGGTCGCCCTGATGGGCATTGCCCTATACGCCGTCTTTGCCATCCTAGAACGGCGAGTCGTGGCCTGGGCATACCGTTAGACCTATGCGCTGGAGAGACTATCTGATTCCTGAAACGCTAGAGGACGCCGCGCGTGCGCTGGCCGACCACGCCGGCTGCGCGCGCGTCGTCGGCGGTGGCACGGATTACTTTGTGGACGAGGGCGATGAGTCAACCGCCGAAGTGCTGGTGGACGTGACGCGCATTCGCTCTCTTCGCCAGATCTGGGTGGAAGCCGACTACGTGATCATCGGCTGCGGCGCGACGCATGCGCAAATTGTGGCTTCGCCCATCGTCCAGCAGCACGGCGCGGCGCTGGCAGAAGCCTGTGGTCAGATCGGCGGCCCGCAGGTGCGCAACGTAGCGACGCTGGCCGGCAACGTCGCCCACGCGCTGCCGGCTGCTGATGGCTCAATCGCCCTGCTGGCCTTGGGCGGCGAAGCACAGGTCGCCTGGGCCGAAGCGGGCAAAGTGCATCGCGAGTGGCGCCCTTTGGAACAACTCTTTCGCGGGCCAGGCCAATCTGCCATTGACAGTCGCTTCCAGATCATCGCAGCGCTGCGCTTCCCCTGCCAACAAGCGGGTGAAGGGTCGGCCTTTGCGCGGGTGATGCGCCCGCAGGGCGTAGCGCTGCCGATCTTGGGGCTGGCGCTCCGCCTGCGCCTGCACGACGACGGGGAAACCATCATGGCCGCGCGGTTGGCCTTAGGACCGGTAGCGCCCGTTCCTTTTCGCGCAAGACAAACAGAGGCCTTTCTGGTTGGCCGACGGGCCGACGAGCAGACGCTCGGCGAGGGAGTGGCCGTGCTATCTCGTGAGGTGAACCCTCGCACCAGTCCCCACCGGGCAACTGCCGACTATCGCCGCGAAGTGTTGCCTGTGCTATTCAAAACGGCCTGGCAGGCAGCAGTAACGCGCGCGAGGGTTAGTTGACGTATTGCGTATTCCGTATTCCGTATTCCGTAATACGTAATACGTAATACGCAATACGAAATACGCAATACACAAACTCTTTCTGAGGAGGGCAAATTGAGCACAACAACTCGATCCTATCGCTTGAATTTCATCGTCAATGGCCGGCCAGTTGCGCTGGATGTATCGCCGTCGGCGTTCTTGGCAGAGGTGTTGCGCTATCAGTTGGGGCTAACAGGGGTGAAGATCGGCTGCAACGAGGCGGAATGCGGTATCTGCACCGTGCTGGTAGATGGCGTACCGGTCAACGCCTGCATCTACCCAGCGGTAAAAGCCCAAGGAGCAACCGTGGAGACCATTGAAGGATTAGCCCGTGATGGACAGCTCCACCCGCTCCAACAGGCGTTTATCGATCAGGGCGCCGTCCAGTGCGGATTTTGCACACCTGGTCTGATCATGACCGCCAAAGCGCTGCTCGATGCTAATCCGCAGCCGAGTGAAGAGGACATCCGCCACGCGCTCAAGGATACCTACTGTCGCTGCACCGGCTACGTGAGTGTGATCGCTGCGATCAAGCAAGCAGCCGGCCAGAACGGCCACCTATCGCTACCGCAGACGCGCCCAGCGCTAAACGTGGTCGGCAAACCGCTGCCCCGACCAGACGCCGTGGCCAAAGTCACCGGCGCAGCCAAATACACGGATGACTACGTCTTCCCGAACATGCTCCACGCCTGCACGTTGCGCGCCGGCATCCCACATGCGCGCATCGTGCGCATAGACACCCGCAAGGCCAAAGCGCTGCCCGGCGTCGTGGCCGTGCTCACTCATGAGGACGTGCCAGGGGCAAAAAATCACGGCCTGGTGTACACCGACTGGCCGGTGTTGTGCTACGACAAGGTGCGCTATGTCGGTGACGCCGTGGCCATCGTCGCCGCTGAGACGCGCGAGATCGCCGAGCAAGCCCTTCAGCTCATCGAGGTGGAATATGAACCATTGCCGGTGGTAGATGATCCGGTGGCCGCGCTCGCGCCGGACGCGCCGCTCGTGCATGAGAAGGGCAATCTGCTTAAGCACATCCACGTCGAAAAAGGCGATATCGAACAGGGCTTTGCCGAGGCCGACGTGATCGTGGAAGGGGAGTATCAGACTGCGACGACCGAGCACGCCTTCCTAGAGCCGGAGTGCGCGATCGGTCGCCTCAGCGAAGACGGCCGGGTTGAGGTGTATGTTGGCTCGCAGATCCCGTATGCCGACCGTAAGCAGATCGCAGCCTCCCTGGGACTGCCAGAATCGCAGGTGCGCGTGATCGGCACGCTGATCGGCGGGGGGTTCGGCGGCAAGGAGGACATCGCCGGCCAGATTCACGTAGCGCTCTTGGCGCGAGCCACAGGCCGGCCAGTGAAGATGCTCTACCGGCGCAGCGAATCACTGATTGTCCACCCCAAGCGCCACGCAGTGAAGTTCAAGGTCAAAGTAGGTGCCAAACGCGACGGGCGCTTCACGGCCATGCGCATCGAGCTGTGGGGCGACACCGGCGCCTACGCCAGCCTGGGCGATAAGGTGATGACCCGCGCGGCTACCCATGCCAGCGGCCCCTACGAAGTGCCGCACGTCAAGATTGATTGTTACGCCGTCTACACCAACAACGTGCCTGCCGGCGCGTTTCGCGGCTTCGGCGTCACACAATCGTGCTTCGCCATTGAATCAGCCATTGACGAGCTGGCGCATAAGCTCGGTATCGATCCAATCGAAATCCGCCGGATCAACGCGCTACGGATCGGTTCGGTGACCAACACCGGCGCTGTGATTCGCGAAAGCTGCGGCCTGTTGGAGTGTATCGAGAAAGTCGAACAAGCCCTCAAGCGCGAGGGTATGCCTTGGGTCTTCCGCCAACCTCAGAAGCCTGACTGCATATACGCCTGGGGCTTCGCCGCAGCATACAAGAATACCGGCCTGGGCGGCGGCGCAAATGACTGCTCCACTGTGGAAGTGGAGGCATTCAGTGATGGCAGCGTCGAGGTGCGCACCAGCGCGGCTGAAATCGGTCAAGGGCTGGTGGGCGTGTTGGCCAGCATCGCTGCTGAGGAGTTGGGGCTGCCCTACGAGCAGGTGCGTGTGTTGCTCTCGGACACCGACCTCACACCCGATGGCGGGCCGACCACTGCCTCGCGCCAAACTTACGTCACCGGCAACGCCGCGCGGTTGGCTAGCGCCAACCTTCGCAACCAGTTGGCTGCCGTGGCAGCAGAGATGCTCGACGCGCCGGCCGAGGCGTTGATCTTCCAGAACGGGCGCGTCTGCGCTGGCGAACGCTCGGTCAGCTTCGCCGAGGTGGTCCAGCAGGCCCATGCTGAGGGCTTGAGCACGCGCCTGAGCCACCTCTACGAAGCGCCGAAGACACAACCGCTCGGCAGCGGCGGCGACATGCATATCGCTTTCAGCTACGCCGCTCAAGCAGCCTTGGTGGAGATAAACGAACGCACCGGCGAAGTCGCCTGTCTCAAAGTCATCAGCGCCACCGATGTGGGACGCGCGATCAACCCGCTCGCGTTGCAAGGCCAGATTGACGGCGGTATCGTGATGTGCATCGGCAACGCGCTCACCGAAGAGTTCATCCAGGAACGCGGCGTGCCATACACAAACCGGCTCGCTCGCTACAAGATGCCTAGCATCCGCCATACCCCGGAGATCATCTCTTTTATCGTCGAAGATCCAGCAGACGATGGTCCATACGGAGCTAAGGGCGTAGGCGAAATCTCAAGCATTCCCACCACACCGGCGATCACGAACGCCATTTACAACGCCACCGGCATCCGCGTTCGCCGATTACCTGTGGACCAGGATCGCTTACTGCGAGCCATGCACGCCGGCACAACTAGCGCTTAATGGTGAGCACCTGCCCAGGCCGGATCACGCACTGGGCCGAAAGGCGATTTTGCGCGATGAGCTGCTCCACAGAGATGCCGAAGCGGGTTGCGATTCCCCAGCATGTATCGCCCTGCTGCACTCTGTAGGTCGTCACCCTGGCGGGCGGCTCAGTCGGGCTGGGGGCAGGCGCATTCGTCGGCGTGGGCGAAGGCAGCGTCACTTCAGTGGGGGTGGGAAGCGGTGTTGGAGAAGGGAGCGGGGTCTCGGTAGGTGTTGGTGAGGGTAAGGGCGTTTCGGTGGGCGTCGGCGGGGGGAGTGGGGTCGCAGTGGGCGTCAGCGGCTCGGCGCTGCGCACTTCGCCGATGATTCCCGAACGCGGCACCGTTGCTGCTATTGGGCGCACAGAAAGCGGCATCGCGCTTTCCTCGGCGACGGAGCGAAAGACCGAGATAGCCAATAGACCGATCGCCGAGATCACGGCCAAAGCCAGGAGCGCGGTTAGGCTAATCATCCTGCGCCGCTGCGCGGCAGCGCGGTCTGGGCGCTGCTTGGGTGACGCGCCGGCCTCGCCCGCCCGCGCCTGCGGGCTGGCCCAATCCGTGACGGTGCTGCGCTGTGTCCTCGCGCCATCGCCAGCCGGCGTTTCAGCCGCATCGGGCTTGGAGGCGGGCGGTTCGGGTGGACGAACCACAGCCGTCTCGCTGCCAACTGCGGCAGCGAAGACAAAGCCACACACGCAGCAGCTCGCTGCGTCCGCTGGATTGGTTGACCCACAAGCGGGACAGCGTCGCTTGGGCTTACTCATGCCTTGATGCTCCTCTCAATTCAATATCGATTAGCGGTATGCTCCCCTCGCCTCTACCTATCTCTACCTATTGGGAATGGCAGTTGGCGTCGCCGGCAGCGCCCGGCGCCAGACGAACGACCGCGCCACGCTGGGCGGGCTAAGTTCAGCATACACGCGCTGATTGGTGAGCGGGTCCACGCCCATCAGCCGCTTCACCTGCACCCACCAAACAACCTGATTCTCTGTGCGCTCCCCCAGGACGTCCTGGCTGAGCTTGAGCGAGGTCGCCTTGGTCTCGAAGATGGGCACGGTGATCGCGCCGTTCGGCTGCACCTGGACCACATACCACTCCTCTGGGCCAAGCAGGCCAACGGTGAGCCACTGTAAGGTCACCGTGCGCTGGGATTCGCTGATCTGCGCGCTGTCGGCGGGAGCGATCAGGATCGGCGCGTCGTAGCCGGCGCGCGGCGTCGGCGTCTGAGCGACGATGGGCGTTGGGCTTTGGACTGGCGTAGGGGTGGCAAAGGTGATTGTCAAGACCTGGCCGATGCGGATGAGACAGTTGGCATCCAGCCCATTTTGGGCGATCAGAACGTTCAGCGGCACGTTCAGCTTCTGGGCGATCCCGCCGCACGTATCGCCAGTTTGTACGGTATAGACGATCTGGGCGGGCCGATCAACAGCGGGCGGCAAGCTGGCGAGGGAGGCCGCGTTAGGGTCAGGCGTCGGCGTCGGCAAGGGAATCACCAGGCGATCCCCCACCCGTATCAGGCAAGAGTTCGCGTCGAGGTTATTGGCTGCTATCAGGGCGGCCAGCGGCACGCCGAAGCGCAGGGCGATGCCACCACAGGTATCGCCAGTTTGCACGGTGTATTCCAGCGGCGGCGGAGGCGTTGGGGTGGGCGGCAGCGGCAGAGGCGTAGGCGTAGATGTTGCTGGTGCTTCGGCCATGGACTCGTTGACGATCACCGGTGACGTTGCGTTGATCTCCATCGTTGGCTCGACGCTGGCTGGAACTGGCTGGTCGTTGGACAGCAAAAGAAACGCGCCAAGCACGACCAAGGCGACCGCCGCCAGCACACCAGCTACACCCCAGGGAAATCGCCGGACCGCTGTAGATGGCGATTTCTGTGCCCGCCCAACCGCTGCTGCGGCCAAGCGCACCTTGGGGATGGCTTCGGTCGTCCCAAACTCATGACCACAGACCGGGCAGATCGTCGCGCTCTCGGCGACTTGCGACCGGCACGCCGGGCAGCGCTTATACCCTGGCCTGACGGAACTGCTCCTCATCCTGACCTATCGTGCACCTTCCAGGCCAAGTATGGCTGCATGGGCTTGCATGGCAGCCAGGACGATGCTGATGTGCTCGTCCAACGGCACGCCGAGGTCCGCGGCGGCGCGCTCGATCTCGTCGCGGTGCACGCCGGCTGCGAAGGCCTTCTCCTTCCACTTCTTCTTAATGGACGAGAGCTGCACATCAGCGATGTTCCGGCTAGGCCGCACAAAGGTCACTGCTGCGATGAAGCCGGTCAGCTCGTCCACGGCGACCAATGCCTTCTCCATATCATTCTCTGGATGCACGCCGGTCAGCTCCGGCGCATGCGCTGCGATGCCGCGCAGGATCACCTCCGGCCAACCTTGTGCACGCAGATAAGCGATGCCGACGTTGGGATGGCCCTGGCCGTCCAGGTTCGGGTGGCGCTGGTAATCGAAGTCGTGAATCAGGCCGAGGATGCCCCACAGCTCTGGGTCACCGCCGAAGCGCGGCGCATAGGCGCGCATGGCGACTTCGACGGAGAGCATGTGCCGGATCAGCGCGGGGTCGGTGGTCCATTCGGTGACGATGGCCCAGGCAGCGTCGCGGGTGCAAAGGGGTTGTTCAGCCATAATCAGCGCGTTCAGTGTAGCAGATCAGCCGGCCAACCGCTCGACGCCCAGACGAATCAAGGCGTTGAGGGTTGCCCCCCACTCGCGCACCTGAAACCAGGCCATGCCGCGATAGGCGCGTCGGTCGGCCGGATAGCCCACCGCGTCCAGCCCGAACGCTCTGCAGGT
>DAOTYZ010000145.1:0-6927 GCA_034434555.1 Candidatus Roseilinea sp. | reverse complement strand
TACGCAGGGGCGGTTTGCGAACCGCCCCTGCGCGCGCCGGACTGAAGCGCTGCGGGGCACTGAGGCAGGAGGTTGGGGTGGCTTCGCGGTGTTTTGGTTGGGCGGGAGTTTAGATGCTTTGCTCCGCTCAGCATGACAGACTGGTATGGCGTGGAAAGACTTTCGTAAACGGGCATGTGTAGATTGATGCTGTTCGCTTTACCGCCGAACAGTGAATGGGATGGGCACTTTCAAAGGATCAATTGCCGGTAGCAATACAGAAGGTTTCAGGCGGCGCGCCTCAGGTAGCCTCTCACTTGACGGCTTTTGAAACCGTGCTATAATTTAGCTATAAGAGGAACACTTCATGGCCAAGAAGACAAGTAAATCTAGATATAAGAAGTCAATGCCTGAAGCGCTTGACCTAAGAGAGGATCGTAAGCTTCTAAGAGCTTTCTTCACTACTTCTAATAGCGAGAAGGCCAAGCCCGCTCGCATTAGCCCTTCGCAAGATGGCTTACTCGAGCAGATGGAGAAGCTCTACCACAGCTATCAACAATCGCTGGCAGCCGATCTCCTTCAGCTCGTCAAGAAGATGCCGCCGGACGCTTTCGAGCGCTTGTCGGTGCATCTGATTTCCAAAATGGGCTATGGCAACTTCCGACCTCATGCTGCCCGCGTGGTCGGCAAGAGCGGCGATGGGGGCATTGATGGCATCATCGAAGAGGACCCACTCGGCCTAGAGGCGATCTATATCCAGGCGAAGCGCTGGTCCAACGCTGTTGGTCGCCCGCACGTCCAACAGTTCGTTGGGGCGCTCCAGGCCCATGGCACGCACAAGGGCATCTTTATCACCACCGCTTACTTTACCCAAGAAGCCAAAGATTATGTGGCTCAGGTTAAGTCTGCGCGCGTGTTCTTAATTGATGGCGCTCTGCTTACCAAAATGATGATCAACCTGAACATCGGCGTGGTCACTGCGGTCCAGTACTCGCTCAAGCGCATTGATCCGGACTTTGCACAACACTGGAAGATGTAATGCATTGTGTAGTACGAAGACATCAAGGCCCTGTTCCTGACGGGTGCCGGACGCGCTGTCTGGCTGAGCAGCGCTGGTTCTGTGCGTAGGAACAAATAAGGCCGATGAGGTGAATCCCATGAGTTATATCCGTGTTCAACCTAATCGCAGTATCCTGTCTTGGGCGCTGGAACGTGCGCCCGCCGATCTAACGGCCAAGTTTCGACAACTGAACAAGTGGCTATCCGGCGAAGTACAACCGACTCTGCGCCAGCTTGAGGCGTTCGCCAAGGCCGCCGCGGTGCCGTTGGGTTACTTCTTCCTAGATGCCCCGCCAGTGGAAAGCATCCCCATCCCCCACTTTCGCACGCTGCCCAACGCCGCAGACCAACCCGCCAGCGCAGACTTGCTGGAGACCGTTCGGGTGATGGAACAGCGCCAGAGCTGGATGCGCGAATATCTGGTCGAGCGCGGCGACAAGCCCCTCGCCTTTGTCGGTTCAGCGAGCGTCCACGACGCGCCGGCGCAGGTCGCCCAGGAAATCCGCCGGACGCTGGGCATGGACGCCAACTGGGCAGCCGGCCAGCGCACCTGGAGCGATGCGCTGCGCGCCCTGCGAACGTGCGCAGAGTCCGTCGGCATCCTGGTCGTCATCAGCAGCATCGTCGGCAACAACGCGCGGCGCAAGCTCTCGGTGGACGAGTTTCGCGGGTTTGTGCTGGTGGATGAGTATGCGCCGCTGGTGTTCATCAACGGCGCCGATGGCAAGGCTGCCCAGATGTTCACCCTCGCCCATGAGCTGGCCCACGTGTGGCTGGGCAGGAGCGCCGCCTTCGACCTGCGCGCTTTACAGCCCGCCCGCGACGAGATTGAGGAAGCCTGTAACCGCATCGCAGCCGAGTTCCTCGTGCCCACGACCGCCTTCATGGAGATTTGGCCGCGGGTAGAAGCAGACGCAGACCGCTTCCAAAAGCTCGCCCGCTACTTTAAAGTAAGCGAGATCGTCGCTGCGCGCCGTGCGCTCGACCTCAGAGTAATCGCGCGCGACGCATTTCTCCACTTCTACGAAGCCTACCGCGCCCAGCAACGCACCAAGCGACCGAGCGCGAGCGGCGGGAACTTCTTCGCCACACAAAATCTCAGGCTCAGCCGGCGCTTTGGCGAAGCGATTGCCCGCGCCGTTCAAGAAGGCTCGCTGACCTACCGCGAGGCCTACCGGCTGACCGGCCTGCGTGGCGCCGCCTTCGATAAATACGCCGCATATCTGTTGGGAGGGGCAGAGTGAACACGAGGGTTATCTTCCTCCTTGACACCAATGTCTTCATCGAGGCGGCCAAGCGCTACTACGCCTTCGACATTGCGCCGGGATTCTGGCAAGCGCTGCTGAGGCATGCCGAGGCCGGCCACATCATTAGCGTGGATCGCGTCTTCGACGAGCTGGAGCGCGGCAAGGATCGCTTATTCAAGTGGGTGCAGAACAATATGAAAGACTACTTTCGATCCACCGGCGACCGCAGCGTGCTCGAGGTCTATGCTCAGCTCATGCGCTGGGGGCAGCGCCAGGGCCACTTCACCAGCCAGGCCCGGCGCGAGTTTGCCGAGGCCGACAACGCCGACCCATGGCTCGTCGCCTACGCCAAAGCCAAGCGCTGCGTCCTGGTGACTCTGGAGAAAGACAACCCCAGCATGCGCCGCAAAATCCCCATCCCCAGCGTGTGCCAGGCTTTCGAGGTGCCTTATATAGATACCTTCAAGATGCTGCGCCAACTCAACGTGACTTTTCAATAGCTTTGCGAACGGATGCCGCTCCTTTGGCAAGAGCAATACCTCTCGTAGGCGGGCGTGATTTCTCTCACACCCCCCTACAATCTCGTGTGCGATTTCACGTTGATTCAACCCCGCGTCTAATGTGATGACCTGCCCTTCCAGCAGCAGCCCTCGAATGAGCCTTAAGGTGGCTTCAATCGCGTTCTCTCCCTTGATCTCCTCTTGGCCAAGCGCCACGCGTATCTCCTGCCCTGCTGCTACCACCACCCCCAGCGCAGGCAACTCACGCCGACTCCCGCGCAGGCTCTTCCCATCCACGCTGATCACTTCTCCCAAGCCATCCTTCATCGGAGCGCTTCTTCTCGCTGATAACGAGACACCGCGTTCCATTACTCCGACGGACCCTCTGCCCATTGATGCCGTCGCGGATTTGTTCCCGGTGCTGCTCAGCCCACCTACACATCCCTCGTCGTGAGCTCTCGCCGTTTACGGCAGCCAAGATGAGCTATGCTCGTCAGCGGATACATTCGCCCTTGTCGGCGACGTGGGTCGCGGATATCTCGCAGATACTCACTAAGCGCTTTCCGAGCTATTGCTGCCTCCTCCGCTGACAATACCGAAAGTTGGAGCGTTAATCAGCCCTGGGGAGATGGTCTCACCCCTTGACAAAAACGCGCTGATGCATATAATTTGCGCTGTCACTGCGGGATAGAGCAGCGGTAGCTCGTCAGGCTCATAACCTGAAGGTCGTAGGTTCGAATCCTACTCCCGCTACTTCTCTTCCCTCCGTTTCATTCTGCCCTCCCTCGTCTAGGCCCGGCGTAGACCGGGCCTAGTTGTTTAAGTTGCCACGAGTGATTCCCTTGTCAGAAGGGAGTACGCCACGCTAAGCCCTCTCGGGGAATCGTTAAAATCCCATAATATCGCTGGAGGCTCTGTGGTGATGAAGGAGTACGCTACTGAACAGTTGCGCAATGTTGCCCTGCTGGGGCATAGCTCAAGTGGCAAGACCACGTTCGCCGAAGCCATGCTGTTTGCCAGCGGCGGCAGCACGCGCCAGGGCAAAGTCGAAGATGGCACGACCGTCTCCGACTATGACGAAGAGGAGAAACGCCGCAAGCAGTCCATCTACTTGAGCATTGTGCCGGTCGAGTGGAAGGAGCACAAAATCAATCTGCTGGATGCGCCGGGATACGCCGACTTCTACGGCGAAGTGCTCAGCGCGGTGCGCGTGGCCGACCTGGGCTTGATCTTCGTGGACGCCGTGGCCGGCGTCGAGGTGGGCACCGAGCTGGCCATGCAAGCGGTGGACGAGGCCAAGATCCCGCGCGCCGTCCTGATCAGCCGCATGGATCGCGAGAACGCGAACTTCGACGCTGTGCTCGCCCAATTGCACGACGCCTTTCACCAAGACATCGTGCCGCTCATGCTGCCGGTGGGCAGCCAACACCAGTTCGCCGGCGTGATTGACTTGGTGACGCGCAAGTACCTGAAGGGGCCAAAGGGCGAGGTGGCCGACATCCCCCCTGACCTTGCGGCGACCGCCGAGAAGGCCCGCGAGCGGCTGATGGAAGCCGCCGCTGAAGGCGAGGATGAGCTGATCGAGAAGTGGTTCGAGGTGGGCACGCTCACCGATGAAGAGTTCATCCGCGGCCTGCGCAGCGCCATCCGCAAGCGCACCTTCGTGCCGGTGTTCTGCGCAGCGCCGGCCTCGGGCATCGGCATCCACGCCATGCTCTATTCGCTCGTGCGCTATGCGCCGATGCCCTTCGACATGGGCGCAGACCCCGACGATGGTCAGCATGGCACCGTGCTCTACGTCTTCAAGACCGTGGCCGATCCGTTCGTCGGCAAGATCAGCTACTTTCGCGTGATCGAGGGCCCGGTGAAGGGCGGAGAGACGCGCCTAGTCAACACACGCACCAACGAGGAAGAGCGGCTGGCCACCCTCTTCGTCCAGCGCGGTAAAGAGCAAATTCCTGTGCCCATCTTGCACGTCGGTGATATCGGCGCCGTCTCCAAGCTCAGCAGCGTTCAAACCGGCGACACGCTCTGCGACCGCGCGCATTGCATGAAGCTCGAGCCGATCCCCTTCCCCAATCCGCTGTTCGCCGTGGCGCTGCATCCCAAGACCAAAAGCGACGCGGCCAAGATCAGCAACGCCTTGGCCAAGCTGTGCGAGGAGGATCCCAGCCTGCGCCATGCCAATGACCCGAGTACTAAGGAGACGCTGCTCTTGGGCCTGGGCCAGGCGCACATAGATGTGGCCATTCACCATCTGCACAACAAGTTCGGGGTGGATGTGGAGACGACCATCCCCAAAGTGAGCTATCGCGAGACGATCACGCGCCAGGGGCAGGCGCGCTATCGCCACAAGAAGCAAACCGGCGGCGCCGGCCAGTTCGCCGAGATTGAGATGCTGGTGGAGCCGAGCACGCCGGGCGCCGGCTACGAGTTTGAATGGCGCGTCTTCGGCGGCGCGATCAGCAGCTCGTTCCAGGCCAGCATCGAGAAGGGCATCAAGCAGGTCATGGAGGCAGGGGTGCTCGCCGGCTACCCAATTCAAGACGTGCGCTGCATCGTCTTAGACGGCAAGGAACATCCGGTGGACTCCAAGCCGATCGCCTTTGAGATCGCCGCCCGCCACGTGTTCCGCGAGGCGTTTGAGAAGGCCGGCCCGGTGTTGCTCGAGCCGATCTACCGCTTCACCATCGTCGTGCCCGAGACCTACGCGGGCGACGTGATGAACAATCTGAAGACCAGGCGCGCCCAGATCATCGGCATGGATCAGCGCGCCAATAAGACGATCATCACCGCCGACGCGCCGTTGGCCGAGATGCAGCGCTACGCTGCCGATCTGCGCGGCCTCACCCAGGGGCGCGGGTATTACGAAATGGCCTTTGACCATTACGCGCCGGTGCCGCCCAACCTGGCCCAGGCCATCATCGCCAGCCACAAGGCGGAGGCCGTGCTCGCGGAGGAGTAATCTGCGCTCAGCGCACCTCGACCGTGGCCAGCGTCAGCGCCTCCTCGCTGGCGCGGGTGCGCCGGCGCTGGCCGGTGTCGGGGTCGTAGAGGCCGACGACGACGCGCAGCGGGCCGCGATAGTCCGCCGGCAGCGCTAGGCCGTGGTTATCCCGCACGGCCTCGCCCACTTGCCAGCTCGTCATCGGCCGCAGATCGTTGAGCGGTTGGGCATCGTGCTGGGCGATCAGAAATCCGTCGGCCGCTACGGCGTGGACGAACACTTTGTAATTCCTGTCGAGCAGCGCCTCGGCGCGCCAGACAAGCTGAACGGGCAGGATCGCGTCGGCGGCGACGCGCTGGGGCAACCAAGCGGCCGAAAGGGCGACCTCCCCCCAATCAGCATCCTCGGTCGGGACGCGGCGCATCGCCTCGCGAGCGACGCCATAGAGGCCATAGAACACCTCCTCCTCACCCCAGGCCGCATAGGCTGGATAGAAGTGCGAGTCCATCCAACCGCGCAGATGGCCATTCGCGCCGGCCAGGCCGCGGTAGAGCACCAGCCAGAGGCGATTGTGCTGGCCGGCGGCCTGGCCCAGCCGCGCTTCCCACCGCTGACGCGGCTCGATCACCGGATCCCAGGTGAGGGCGTATGACCAGCCCGGATCGTGCGCGCTGCGATCCAGGGCGTAGAAGCCGGCCGGGCTGAGCACGTTGAAGATCACCAGGTCGCTGGGGCGTGCGCGCGGGGCGATGTGCTGGTGGTAAGTGTGGGGGTTGTAGGGATCGAACACCTCCAGCGTCTTGGCATAGACCAGATCGGCGCTGATCGGCCAGTGCGTCCCGAGCAACATGCTGATCAAGACGGTCGGCAGCAACCAGGCTGACTGCGCCCGCTTCTTGCTCAGGTGCGCAGTCGCATCGAGCGCCCAGCCCATCCACATGGCCAGCGCCGGCGCCGCGCCGATCAGCATGCGGGCGTTGAAGGCCCATTGGCGGGCGGCGAACGCCACGCCCAGGATCGTGAGCGCGATCATCGCCAAAGGCAGCGTTGATTTGCGCTGTTGTCCCCGCCCCACGAGCAGCCCCAGCCCAATGATGAGCCAGACGCTCAACAGGGCAGGCGGGCCGGCGGGCTGCGCCAGCGTGAGGTCATATAGCCCCAGGCGGATGAAATAGTCCAGCGGCAACTGTTGGCC
>DAOTYZ010000144.1:0-5101 GCA_034434555.1 Candidatus Roseilinea sp. | reverse complement strand
GTCGGCGACGAACAAGGCGCGCTGCCGCGGCCAGAACATCGCCCGCTCTGGCAAAAGGCGCACCACCTCACCTGCGACGGTGATCTCCATGTCCCAAAACACGTGATGCTCAACACGAAATACGGAATACGAAATACGGAATACGGAATACGCACTACGTAATACGTATTCTGTATTGCGTATTGCGTATTACGTATTGCGTATTGCGTAGTGCGTGCACGCTAAGCGAACTGGCTCTGCATCTTGCGCACGCGCTCGATCAGCGCCTCGCTGCTCAGTTGCTCGCGCAGGCGATCTACCATCAGCGGGAAGGCCAGCGGAGTGGGCTTGGGCACGTCCAGCAGCGTGATGCGGCCGGCCGCGATCCGCTGGAGGGCGCGCATGAGTCGGCTTTCCTCCAACTGGCGCTCCAGCACCTCGCGCCGCGCCTGGACGAGCAGCAAGTTGTCGGGATCATACTTGCTGAAGACCTCGTAGAACAGGTTGCTGGAGGCCTGTAGCTGGCGGGTGCTCTTGCGCCGGCTGGGCAGGCCCTCGAAGAGCAGGCCGGCGATGCGGGCCACCTCGCGGAACTGGCGGCGCGCCAGCTCGGCGGCGTTCAGGCTGGCGACCAGGTCGTCGGCCAGGCCATCCGGCGCGAAGAGCGCCGGCAGGTCGCTGACATCCGGCGGGTCGGGCGAGAGCAGCTCAAAGCCATAGTCGTTGACGGCAAACGAGAACGAGATCGGTTCGCGGCGAGAGAGCCGAAAGGCGACCAACGCGGCCAGGCCCTCGTGCACAGAACGGCCCTCGAAGGGGAAGACGAACAAATGGTGCCCCTCGCGGGTGCGGACGCGCTCGATCAACAGCTCGTCCGGCGCGGGCAGCCGCGAGCGCTGCGCCTGTAGCTCTAAGATCGGGCGGACGGCCTGCATCTCCGGCTCGTCCCAGCGGCCCTGGCGCGCGGCTTCGAGCTGGGCGCGGAACGCGCCGGCCAGCTCGGTGGAGAGCGGCATCCGCCCGCCCATCCAGCGCGGCACGGCCGCCCGCCGTCCGCTCGCCCGACGCACCCAAGCCGTGTTGTCGCGCAGCCGGACGAACTCCAGCAGCCGCCCGCCGAACAAGAAACACTCGCCCGGCTTTAGCCAGCTCACGAACGACTCCTCCACCGTGCCCAGCTTGCCGCCCTTGAGGTATTGCACGGTGATCGCCGACTCGCCGACGATCGTGCCAATCGAGAGGCGGTGGCGCTGCGCGGTCGCCTGGTCGGCGATCCGATACCAGCCATCCTCTACCACCACGCGGCGGAACTCCGGATAGGCGTTGAGAGCCTGCCCGCCGCGCGTCACGAAGTCCAGCACCCAGGCCCATTCGACCTCAGTCAAGTCGCGGTAGGCATAGGCGGTCCGCACCTCCGCAAACAGGTCGGGCGCGCGAAAGCCCCCGCCGGCAGCGATGGTGACGACGTGCTGGGCCAGCACATCGAGCGGCTTATTCAGCGGCGGGCGGGCCTCGATCTGGCCGCGTTGGGCGGCTTGCCGCGCAGCGGCGAACTCCACCAGCTCCAGGGCGTGGGTGGGCACGCCGATGACGCGGCTGGGGCAGCCCGGCGCGTGGCCGCTGCGGCCGGCCCGCTGGAGCAGGCGCGCGACGCCTTTGGGGCTGCCGACCTGCAACACGCAGTCCACCGGCGAGAAGTCCACGCCCAGGTCCAGCGAGGAGGTGCACACCACAGCTCGCAGTTGGCCTTCCTTCAGCCCTGCTTCCACAAACTCGCGCTCGGCCTTGTCCAGCGAGCCATGGTGCAGGGCGATCTGGCCGGCCCACTCCGGGCGCGCCTCCAAGATGGCCTGGTACCACAGCTCGGTCTGCGAGCGGGTGTTGGTGAAGATCAACGTGCTGCGGTTGGCTTCGATCGCCGCTATCACCCGCGGCAGCATGGTCAGCCCCAGGTGGCCGGCCCAGGGGAAGCGCTCGATCTGGTCGGGGATCAGCGTCTCGATCACGATTTGCTTTGGCAGGTCGGCGCGGATCAGGCAAGCTGCCGACTCGTCCGCGCCCTGGCCGAGCAGGGCGCGCAGGGCGACGCCCAGGTCGCCCAACGTGGCGCTGAGTCCCCAAGTGCGCAGCCCTGGCCGCCAGCGGCGCAGGCGGGCCAGGGCCAGCTCGGTCTGCGTGCCGCGCTTGGTGGAGAGCAACTCGTGCCACTCATCCACGATCACGCAGCGCAGGTGGGCGAAGCGCGCCTGCGCATCCGGCCAGCTCAGCATCAGCGAAAGGCTCTCCGGCGTGGTGATCAGCGCGGTCGGCAGGCGCGCCTTTTGCTTGGCCCGCAGGCTGGACGACGTGTCGCCGGTGCGCCGTTCGAGCGTCCAGGGCAGGCCCAGCGCGGCGATCGGCTCGCCCAGGGCCTGTTCGGTGTCGGCGGCCAGCGCGCGCAGCGGGGTGATCCACAGGACGCGCAGCGGCGGCGATGCGTCGCGCGCCCGCCGGCCCTGGGCCGCTGCATCGCCCTCGGCCAGCGCCTCGATCAGCGGGCCGAGCCAGACGGCGAGCGTCTTGCCGGCGCCAGTGACGGCGTGGACCAGGCCGCTCCGGCTGGCCAGATAGGCCGCCCAGGTCTGGCGCTGGAAGTCGAAGGGCTGCCAGCCGCGCGCGGCAAAGTACTGCTCGACGCACGCGAGCGCCGCGCGCTGTGCCTCAGTGCCAGCGGTCATAGCTCTGGTAAGGGCGCAGCGCTGCTGCGCCCCAACGCAGCGCTGCTGCGCCCCAGCGTGGCGCTGCTGCGCCCCAGCGTGGCGCTGTCATGCCGAGCGTGCGCACTCATGACGGCAGCAGGGCGCGGATCGCGTCGAGCGTGTCGGCCTCCTCGATGCGCTTGTCCTCGCGCAGGCGCAGGATGCGCGGAAAGCGCACCGCGATGCCGCTCTTGTGGCGGGCCGAGCGCTGGATGCCCTCAAAGCCCAGCTCGAAGACGAGCTGGGGCTTTACCGCGCGCACCGGCCCGAACTTCTCCAGCGTGTTGGCGCGGATGAAGGCGTCCACCCGGCGCATCTCGGCGTCGCTGAGGCCGGAGTACGCCTTGGCGAAGGGCACCAGCCGCCCACCCGCCGCCGGGTCGCCATCCCACACAGCAAAGGTGTAATCGGTGAACAGGCCGGCCCGCCGGCCATGGCCGGCCTGGGCGTAGATCAGCACGGCGTCCACGCTATACGGCGCCACCTTCCACTTCCACCAGTCGCCGACGACCCGACCGACGCCATAGGCGCTGTCCAGCCGCTTGAGCATCAGCCCTTCGGCATGGTGGGCACGGCTGGCCTTCTGGCAGCAGGCCAGCGCCTCCCAGGAATCGGCTTGCACCAGCGGCGAGAGATGCAGGGCAGGGTGGTTCGTTTCGGCCACCAGGCGCTCCAATTGGGCGCGCCGCCAGCGCAGCGGTTGACTGCGCACGTCGCGCCTCTCCAGTTCCAACAAGTCGTAGGCAAAGAGCACGACGGGCGCCTCGCTCAGCACCTTGCGGGTGAGCGTCTTGCGCCCAATGCGCGTCTGCAGGACGCTGAAAGGCAGGGGGTGGCCGTCCCTGAACGGCATGATCTCACCATCCAGGACGCTGCCATCGGGCAAATGTTCGCCGATCGCCGCCAGCTCTGGGAATCGGTCGGTCACCAGCTCCTCGCCGCGCGACCAGAGAAAGGTCTGTCCCTGCCGGCGGATGAGCTGGGCGCGGATGCCGTCCCACTTCCACTCGGCCTGCCAATCGCTCACTGCGCCCAGCGCCGCCTCAAGGGTCTGGGCGAAGGCGACTGGGTCGGCGTCCAGCAGCCGGCCACGCGCATCGGTGGGCAGCTTGGCCTCCAGGGGATAGGCGAGGAAGAAAGGGTAGGGCTGGCCCGGTTCGGCCCGATCGGCGTCCGCCGGCGCGATCAGGCGGGCGAAGAACGCCGCACTCGGCTGCCAGTCGCCCATCAGGCGATGGGCGATGGTCGGCTCGTCCAGCCCGCTCACCTCGGCCAGCGCGCGCGCCACCAGCTTTTGCGAGACGCCGACGCGGAACGCGCCGGTGATCAGTTTATTCCAGACGAAGCGCTCGCGCACCCCCAATGCAGCCCAGGCCGCGGTCACCATCCCCTTCTGGGTCTCGGGGTCGGCAGCGCGCAGAGGTAACAAGGTCTCCTCAATCCAGACGGCCAGCGGGCGATCGGTCAGCGCGCCCTCGGCAGTGGCCTGGCCGGTGAGCAGGGCGATGGTCTCGGCCAGGTCGCCGACCGTCGCATAGCATTCCTCAAACAGCCAATCGGGGATGCCGGCGGCCTCCGCTGCCCAGGCCCGCAGGCGGGCAGCCGGCACAGCCTGGCGTGGCCGGCGGCCGATCAGGAAGTAGGTCGCCCAGGCCGCGTCGGCCGGCGGGGCAGTGCGGAAGTAGCGCACCAAGGCAGCCACCTTCTCGCTCGTCTTGTTGGTGGCATCCAGCGCAGCGTAGAGCGCAGCAAAGTCACGCACGGCGGAAATGATAAAGCCGTAGCGCGAGCCAGGCCCGCGCTACGGCTTTCGGGTTGGCTAGGCCATGCTGCTATGGCCTGCGGACGATCGGCGCGAAGACCGGGTAGTAAGGCTGTAGCTCGAAGGCGCCGATGTCGCAGCGGTTCGTCCACCACCACGGCCGGCTAAAGTAGCGCTGGTCCAAGTTCACCGGGCAGGCTGTTGACGGCACCCTATCCACGGCCGGGCTGCCCAGCGAGAGCGCGTGGTTGAGCGTGCCCCCGCCGTTCAGCGCCAGCGGCTTGAGTTTGGGGTCAACGTTCGTAGAGGCAAAGCCACTGCACGAGCTGTCGCTGGACATCGAGTAGCCGTTGTCCGTGACCGTCCCTGCGCAGTTGGTGCTGGCGTTGTAAGCCAGCAGCGTGGCATAGACCTGCACGCCGGCCGTTGCGCTGATGCCGTTGCCTGCTGTGTTGCTGGCCACGGTGACGAACCAAAGCCGCGCGTCGCCACCACCCGCGTGAAGCCCGCCGCCGCTGTTGCCGCTGAGCGTGGCGTTGGTCATCACCAGCGTGCCGCTGAGGTGATAGCCGCCGCCGCCTTGGTTCGCCGTGTTGCTGACGACCGCGCTGTTGGTGACCAC
>DAOTYZ010000143.1:0-3016 GCA_034434555.1 Candidatus Roseilinea sp. | reverse complement strand
TTCGTCTTCTTCCTGCTGGTGCGAGCCGGCAACCCCGATCTGTGGCATCCCTACTTCGGCGGGGAGAAGCCGATGGACTTCGCCTATCTCAACGCCGTCCTGCGGGCGACCTATTTCCCGCCGCAAGACCCCTGGTTTGCCGGCGGCGCGATCAACTATTACTACTTCGGCTTCGTCCTGGTTGGGGCGCCGGTGAAGGCGCTAGGGATCGATCCGGCCGTGGCTTACAACCTGATCATCCCGACCCTCTTCGCCCTCACCGCGTGCGGCGCGTTCGGCCTGGGCGCGTCGTTCTATGCCCTCGGTCAGCGGGACACCGGTCCATCACCATCTCGGATGGCCCTGGCCGGTTTGCTCAGCGCGTTGTTCGCCGTCTTCATCGGCAATGCCGATCAGATCAACATCGTCGGGCCGGCTTGGCAAAAGCTGGGCGGGATTGACCAGGGCACGCCCGCCCTGCCGGCGCTCGTCGGCGGTTTCTTGCGTTGGCTGGGCGGCGCGCCGCTGCCGATCGCACCGTGGTGGCCATACTGGAACCCGACCCGGCCGGCGCCGGAGGTGATGATCGCCGAGTTCCCGCTCTTCACCTTTCTCTACGCTGACTTGCACGCGCACATGATGGCGATGCCGCTGGCCTATCTGACGCTGGCCTGTGCGCTGGGCTATGCGGCGGGCACGCGCTCGCTCGCGGGGGTCGCGCTAGGCGCACTGGCCGCCGGCATGCTCTGGCCCACCAACTCGTGGGACTACCCGACGTACTCGCTGCTGGTGGCAGCCGGCCTGTTCCTGGGCGCACTGGCCGAGGTCAACGGCCATCCGATTCAGCGGCTGTTGGGCGCGACCTTCCGCGCGCTGCCGGCGCTCGTTGGCTGGCTGGCCCTCTCGCGGCTGGCCATGCTACCCTATCTGGCCCATTACGGCGCGGCCTACAACGCCCTCGACCCATGGGACGGCGACCGCACCCGGCTGGACACGTATTTGATCATCCATGGACTGTTTTTGATCCCGATTGGCTTTGCCCTGCTGCGCAACCTGGCCGCGCGCGGCTGGGCAGGAGCGGTGGGCTGGGCTGCCCTGCTGTTCGGCGCAGCGGCTGGCTTGTTCCTGGCCGCGAACGGCATACCCGTCGCTGTCGTCGCCCTGCCCTTGACCGCGCTCGCCGCATCAACCATCATTTGGCCCGCGCTCAACGGGCCGACGCGCCTGTTCTGGCTGGCGACGGCCGGCGCGCTGGCCTTGACGCTGTTCGTCGAGCTGTTCACCCTGCGCGGTGACATCGGCCGCATGAACACCCAGTTCAAGTTCTATATCCAGGTCTGGCTGCTGCTGAGCGTCTCGGCGGCAGTGACCACGCTGTGGGTGGCTGAAGCGCTTGCCGCACCACGCGCCACAGCCTGGCGTCCGCTGTTCAGCTTGGGCCGTTGGGTGTTCAGGGGCGCTCTGGGGGTGGCTTTGTTGCTGGGATTGTTGTATCCGGCGTTTGCCATCCCTGCCAAGGTCAACGACCGCTATGCGCCGGAGGCCCCGCGTGGGCTGGATGGCATGGCCTACATGCGATATGCGCTCCGCAGCGAGGAGTTCGCCGGCCGACGCGCTGAATTCGCGCTGCGCCACGACTACGACGCCATCCGCTGGATGCAGGACAACATCATCGGCTCGCCCACGATCATCGAAGAAGGCGCGGCTGCCGGCAATCAATATCGCTGGAGCGCGCGCTTCTCGATCTACACCGGCCTGCCGGCGGTCGTGGGCTGGGAATGGCACCAGCGCCAGCAGCGCGCCGCGCTCGCTGCGCCGGTGGTGGAGGATCGGGTGGCCGACGTGCGCGAGTTCTACAGCACGGTTGATCTTGATCGAGCGAAGCTGATCTTGCGGCGGTATGGCGTGCGCTACGTCGTCCTCGGCGCGATGGAGCGGCTGTATAACGATCCCATCGGCATGGACAAGTTCGCTGCGATGGTCGAAGCTGGCGATCTACGGGTGGCCTATCAGAACCCAGGCGTGACAATCTACGAAGTGCTGGACAGCGATGCTGTGCTGCTCGGCCAGCGCTGACGCCGCGATTCACCATGTCGCAACACAAGCAAGGAGAGGATTTCCAGGTCGTCGCCTCGAACCGTCGAGCGAGTTTTGATTACGCGCTGGGCGAGCGCTTTGAGGCCGGCGTGGCGCTCACCGGCGGGGAGGTCAAGTCGGCCCGCGCCGGCAAGCTGGACCTGCGCGATGCATTCGTCCAGGTGCGCAACGGCGAAGCCTGGCTGGTGAACGCCTACATCCCCATCTTCGAGCGCTCCACCGGCTTCGCCCGCGACGCAGCCAAGGGCAACGAGCGCCGCGACCGCAAGCTGCTGTTGCACCGGCGCGAGATCGCCGAGCTGGAGAAGGGCATCGCCCAGAAGGGCTACACCGCCATCCCCACCCGCGCCTATCTCAAGCGCGGCTGGCTGAAGGTCGAAGTGGCGCTGGCCAAAGGGAAGAAGCTCTACGACAAACGCGAGGCGATCGCCAAGCGCGACGCCCAGCGCGAAGTGCAGCGCGCCCTGAAGGAGCGCGATTAGCGCTGCGCGGCAGACTCCGCAGCCGGCTGATCCGGGCGGATGAGCAGCACCGGCATCTTTGCCCCGCGCATCACCCGCTCGGCCACGCTGCCCAGCAGCCAGCGCTCCATCCCGCTGCGTCCGTGCGTGGACATGACGATCAAGTCGGCGTGCGACGCGGCGGCGTGATCCAACAGCGCGTCTGCCACCGGCCCTTCCAGCACAGTCGTCGCCACCTCAAGCCCGCTCTGGCTACGAATGCGCTCCGCCACGCCCTGCAAGTATGCCTCGCAGTGCGCGCGGTCGCTGTCGTAGAGGCTGGCCAGCGTGGCCGGGTCGCTCACATACACATAGCTGGAAGGATGCACGGCAACGCGCACCAGCTCGATGCAACCGCTGCTGAAGCCGGCCAGCATCTGGGCATAGGGCAGCGCGCCCTCGGCAAAGCGCGACCCATCGAGCGGGACCATGATACGCTT
>DAOTYZ010000142.1:0-2981 GCA_034434555.1 Candidatus Roseilinea sp. | reverse complement strand
CGGCGGTGGACGCGCTGCTGGCCCACCCGCACCGCCCCGACCTGTTGCTGGACGCCGCGCACCCGACGCTCTACGGCGGCAGCGGCCAGTCGGCCGACCTGGCCCTGGCGGCTCAATTGGCGGCGCGCCATCGGCTGTTGCTGGCCGGCGGGCTGAGGCCGGACAACGTCGCCGCCGCCATCCGCGCTGTGCGGCCGTGGGGGGTGGACGCCGCCAGCGGGGTGGAGGCCGCGCCGGGCAAAAAGGACCCGGCCAAGGTGCGCGCTTTCGTCCAAGCGGCCAAGGCTGCGCTACGGGTATAACCCGCGCGTGCGGGTCGCCTCGGCCACCCGGCCGATCCCCAACACCAGCGCCGCCGTGCGCAAGTCCAGGTCCATGCGGATGGCCAGCTCGTACACGTCGTGGAAGCTGCGGATCAGGATGCGCTCCAAGCGGTGGTTGACGTCGTCCTCCTCCCAGAAGAGCTGTTGGAGGCTCTGCACCCACTCAAAGTAGCTGACGATCACCCCACCGGCGTTGCACAGGATGTCGGGGATCACCAGCACGTTGTTGGCCATCAGGATCTCGTCCGCTTCCGGGGTGGTTGGGCCGTTGGCGCCCTCGGCGATCACGCGGGCGCGGATGTGCGCTGCGTTGGCCGCGGTGATCTGGTTCTCGCGCGCCGCCGGCACGAGCACGTCGCACGGCAGCGTCAACAGCTCGGCGTTGCTGATCTTCTCACCCCCGTCGAACTCCTGAACGGTCCTACTGAAGCGGCGCAGGCGTGGGATGTCCAGGCCGTTCGGGTTGTATAACCCGCCCTCGATGTCGCTGACCGCGATCACCTTGCAGCCCATCTCGTGGGCGGTCTGGGCGGTGATCGCGCCGACGTTGCCGAAGCCCTGCACGACCACGCGGATGCCCTCGAAGCGCCAGCCGAATGTTCGATAGGCTTCGCGGACGACGAACATGATGCCGCGGCCGGTGGCCTCGAAGCGGCCGGCCGACCCGCCGATGTTCACCGGCTTGCCGGTGACGATGGCCGGCACGGAATAGCCGCGGTGCATCGAGTAGGTGTCCATCATCCAGGCCATGATCTGCGGATTCGTGCCCATGTCCGGCGCAGGGATGTCCCCCTCTGGGCTGATGAACGGCGTGATCTCGGTGGTGTAGCGGCGGGTCAGGCCCTCCAGCTCGCGGGGTGAGAGTTCCTTGGGGTTGCAGACCACCCCGCCCTTTGCGCCCCCGTAGGGGATATTGACCACCGCGCATTTCCAGGTCATCCACATCGCCAGCGCGCGCACCTCGTCTAAATCCACGTGGGGCGAGTAGCGGATGCCGCCCTTGGTCGGGCCGCGCGCGGTGTTGTGGTGCACGCGGTAGCCGGTGAAGCGCCGCACCTCGCCGTTGTCCATCTTCACCGGGAAGTTCACGGTGAGTTCGCGCTTGCAGGAGCGCAGCATGCTGGCCATGCCGGGGTCTAGGTTGAGGATCTGGGCAGCACGGTCGAACTGGGCCAGCGCAGTGGCGTAAGCGCTCTCCTGCTTAGGAGGCGGTTGTTGAGGCGCGCCGTTGCTCGCGGGAACGGCAGACGGTGCATGGGGCAGGTCAGCGATCGTCATGGATCTTCACCCTTTCATTTGGTCTTCCCTGGCGGGTCGCGCCAAGGCTTGTTAAGATTCTATTACGCCATGACCATTCGCAAAAGTGCCCTCACCAGTCGCGTCGCCCTCCACTTAGAGGTGGACGGCCATCGCATTCGCCTGAACCCTCGGGATCCGCACTTTTACAACAACCCCTACCCTTACTACGACGCCCTGCGCACGCTGCCGCAACCGTTCTACTGGGAAGACTTCGACCTGTGGTGCTTCGCGCGCTGGGATGACGTGAACGCCCTGCTGCGCGACCGGCGCTTTGGCCGGCAGATCACCCACCTGCGCACGCGCGAGGAGCTGGGCTGGCCGCCGATCCCCGCTGAGCTGAAGCCCTTCTATGACGTGGACAACGCCACGATGATCCAGATGGAGCCGCCCGATCACACCCGCTTGCGCGGGCTGGTGCAAAAGGCCTTCATGGCCCGCCAGATCGAGCGCCTGCGCCCGCAGATCCAGGCGCTTTGCGATCAGCTCATAGACGAGACGCTGGCCCAGGGCAAGGTGGACCTGCTGCCGGCTTACGCCACGCCGGTGCCGGTGGTCACCATCGCCCGCATGTTGGGCGTGCCGGTCGAGATGAGCGACCACTTGCTGCGCTGGTCGCACGCGATGGTGGCGATGTATGAGCTGGGCCGCACGCGCGAGCAGGAGCGCCAGGCCGTCCAAGCCACGCAAGAGTTCTATGCTTATCTCAAAGACCTGGTGAACGAGCGCCGGCGCGCGCCGACCGATGATCTCATCAGCCACTTGATCGAGGCCGAGGACCAGGGCAACCGGCTGACCGAGCACGAGCTGATCTCCAGTTGTATGCAGTTGCTCAACGCCGGCCACGAGGCCACGGTGAACGTGATCGGCAACGGCGTCTACGCCCTGCTCACCCACCGCGATCAATGGGAGAAGCTGGTCGCCCACCCAGAGCTGACCCGCTCGGCGGTGGAAGAGCTGCTGCGCTTCGACACGCCGCTCCACCTGTTCACCCGCTGGGTCTTAGACGACCTGGAATGGAACGGGCATCGCTTCAAGTTCGGCGACACAGTTGCCCTGCTCTTGGGCGCGGCCAACCGCGACCCGCAGCGCTTCCCGCAGCCAAATGTCCTGGATGTCACGCGCAGCGATAACCCTCACCTGTCGTTCGGCGGCGGCATTCACTTCTGCATCGGCGCGCCGCTGGCCCGCCTAGAGCTGGAGGTCGCGCTGGGGACGCTGGCGCGCCGCGCGCCCAAGCTGGCCCTGCTGGAGCAGCCGACCTATCGCAATGCGTATCACTTTCATGGGCTTCAATCGTTGATGGTGGATGTGTCATGATAGGCGGCGTCACGCCATGCCATCGTTGATGGGGATCACGGC
>DAOTYZ010000141.1:0-2182 GCA_034434555.1 Candidatus Roseilinea sp. | reverse complement strand
TGCGTCGGCGATGGGATATTGGACTTCCCGGCGATCTTCGCCGCCGCTGATGCAAGCGGTGTGGACTGGTATATCGTCGAGCAGGACGTTTGTCCGCGCGGCGAGCTGGAGAGCGCGCGCCGCAGCTACGAGAACATGGCAGCGCGCGGCTGGCTGGGATAAACGAGGTAGGCGAAGGCAGTGCCTTCGCCTACCCAGAATCCTCGATTTACTGGGCGAGGCGTTTGAGGATTTCTACGCAGAGGACGGTGCCGGGGTCGAGGCGGTTGACGGTGCGCTCCCCCACCCAACTGGCGCGCCCGACATTGCTGCGCAGCGCCACGGCAGCATCGCGCCCCTGTTCGGCAGCGCGGATCATCGCCTGAGCAGCCTCGGGCAGCGCGGCGCCGGCGGCGATGGCCGAAGCGAACGCCTCAGCTGCTGGATGCAGCGCGTCCACAATGGTTTTGTCGCCGGGCTTAGCCTTGCCGCGCTCCTGGATGCCCTGATCGGCAGCGGTCAACATGCGGGCCAGCAGCGCCGCGTCGAGCATCGTCGCGCCCTTGGCTTCCTTGCCCATGCGCATGAGCGCGGTGGCCAGCAGCGTGCCCATTGTGCTGGGCGCAGCGCGGTTGAAGGCCATGCCGGCGTTGGCCAGGTATTTGCCGATGTCGTCGCCGTCATTCAGCGGGGTGGCGCGGACGAATTCCAGCAACGCCTCGCCACCCTTGCTCATGCTCAAGCCGAGGTCGCCATCGCCCACCGCCGCGTCAAGCTCGTTCAGCGTGTCCTTGAGCGCGATGAGCTGCTGTCCCACGCGCTGGAGTGCCTCGGCAACTTGCGAAGGGGTGATCATGGCTTTACCCACGAAGCAGCGCTAGACCTGGGTGAAGAATGGCGTATGCGCAGGATGGTCGAGCAACGCAGCCAGCTCGTCATCCAGCTTGAAGACGGTGAGCGAGCAGCCGGCCATCTCCATGCTGGTGGCATATTCGCCGACGTAGGCGCGATGGATGCGCACGCCGTCTGCGGTCAGCAAGTCGTGCACTTTGCGATACACGATGTATAGCTCCTCGGGCGGCGTCGCACCCAGGCCGTTCACCATCACGGCGGCGCGGTCGCCGGCGCCCAGCACCAGTTCGCCGCGGATGGCAGACAACATGCGGGTGGCGATCTCATCTGCCGTCTTCAGCGGCTCGCGGCTGACGCCCGGCTCGCCGTGGATGCCCATGCCCATTTCCATCTCCTCCTCGCCCAGGGTGAAGGTGGGCTTGCCGACCTGGGGGACGATGCACGGGGTGAGCGCGACGCCCATCGTGCGCAGGTTGACCAGCGCTTTGCGGGCGACCGCTTCAACCTCGTCCAGCGACCCACCTTGATCGGCTTTTGCGCCGGCGCACTTGAAGGCGAACACCATGCCGGCCACGCCGCGGCGCTTCTCCGGATCGGGATTGGAGACCACGTCATCCTTGACCAGCACGGTGCGCACCTCGATGTCTTCCATCCCGGCCATCTCGGCAGCCATGTCAAAGTTCATCACATCGCCGCCGTAGTTGCCGTAGATGTAGAGCACGCCCTTGCCGCCATGGATGCGGCGGGTGACCTCCAACATCTGCTCGGCGCTGGGCGACTGAAAGACATCGCCGACCGCGCAGCCGTCCAGCATCCCCTTGCCGACGTAGCCGAGGAAGACGGGCAGATGTCCGGAGCCGCCGCCGGTGGCCAACGCCACCTTGCCCATCACCGGCGCATCGGCGCGCACGATGCAGTGCACGTCGTTGCCGGCGTAGGTGAGTTGATCAGGATGCGCCTTGAGCAAGCCATCCAGCATCTCCGAGACGAAATTCTTAGGGTCGTTCAGTATCTTCTTCATATCTCTCCCTCTTTTTGCTGTCTAAACATGATGAGAAGGTATTGGGGTTCACGCTCTCACTTGGACGCCGGCCTGTAATTCCAGCGCCTTAATGAGGGCCGAGGCGTTCTCCTCGCCCCAGCCATGATTCACCGCAGCCTTGATAGTTTCCCGAATGGCCGCCGATGCGGGAATCGGCACGTTCAATCGCTCTGCGAAGTGCGCGATCAGGTTGGCATCCTTCAGCATGAGCTTGAGCGCAAAGTAGGTCTCGAAGTTGCGCGCGATCAGCGCCCCGCCTACGCCCTCGAAGATCGGCGACTTGAAATCGGTCACGCGCAGGACATCCAG
>DAOTYZ010000140.1:0-1516 GCA_034434555.1 Candidatus Roseilinea sp. | reverse complement strand
GCCAAGCCATAGCGCCTGGCGATGTCCGCGGCCTGGGTGCGGTTCTCGGCCTGCAACTTGCCGAGGATGTTCGAGACGTGGTTCTTCACCGTGCCCTCGGTGATGGACAGCCGGCTGGCGATCTCGCGGTTGCTGGCGCCCTGGGCCAGCAACGCCAGCACCTCCCGCTCGCGCTCGGTCAGATCGAAGGTATGCTGCCCGCCTTCGGCAGCGCCGCGCGCGACCTCGCGCAGCGTGCGCGCGGCCACCTCCGGTTGAATGAACGGCTCACCGCGCTGTACCTGCCGGATCACGGCGATCAGCGCGTCGGCTGGCATGTCCTTGAGCAGGTAGCCCATCGCGCCGGCGCGGATGCTCTGGAAGACGTAATCGTCGCGGTCGAAGGTGGTCAGCACGATCACCTTCGCCTCCGGCCAAGCAGCGACGATCGCGCGCGTCGCGTCCACGCCGTTCATCACCGGCATCTGGATGTCCATCAGGATGACGTCCGGCCGCAGTTGTAACGCCTGACGCAGCCCCTCTTCGCCGTTGGCGGCCTCGCCGATCACGCGGATGCCCGGCTCCAAATCGAGGATGGTCTTCAGCCCCTGCCGCATCAGGGTCTGATCTTCCACGATCAGGACGGTCAGATCGTCGTCGCGCATCATGGGCCTGGCGAGGTTGCGGCTGCGCCGGCGTGGATGAGCGGGAAGGTGACCTCGACCGTCATGCCGGCGCCGGGCGCGGCCTGGACGCGCAGGGCACCGCCTACGCCCGTCACGCGCTCGCGCATGCCGCGCATCCCGTAGTGGCCGGGGCGCTCCAGGGCCTGGGGATCGCACCCCACCCCATCGTCGGAGACGCGCAGGCACAAGCCATCTGGCTGCGCGAGACACTCAAGGGTGACGTGCCTGGCTTTGGCGTGGCGCTCGACGTTGGCCAGCATCTCCTGGGCCACCGCCCAGACGACCTCGGCCAAGGCCGGCGAGAGGTGATCCACGCCATCGTCAACCCGACAAACCACAGACAAGCCGGCCCGCTCGGCCAGCGCGGCGCAGCACTGCCGCAGGGCCTGGCCGCGCGCTTGCCCGCCCACCTGCGGCGCGCGCAGGCCGGCCAGCGTGCGTCGCAGCGCCGCCATGCTCTCGCGCGTCTGATGCTTCATCGCCTCGATCTGAAGCCAGGCCCGTTCTGGGTCAACCTTCAACAGCCGCTGGAGCGCCTCGAGCTGGACGCTCAGCGCCACCAGGGTGTGGCCCAGTTCATCGTGCATATCGCGGGCGATCCGCTCGCGCTCGCGCAGGGCGGCCAACTCCATATCGCGCGCGCGGGCCTGCTCCAACGCGCGCTGCGCCTGCTCCAATTGGGCGATCAGCCGGCCGCGCTCGGCGCTGGCGCGCGTGGCGTGGTAGATGAACAGGTGGGTCACCGCGATGCCGGCCACCGTGCCGGCGGCAGGGATGAGCGCACTCGCAGGAATTACGTCCCAGCCGGCGCTGTGGACGAGCAAGGCGCACACCACCGTTGCGACCACCAC
>DAOTYZ010000139.1:0-2178 GCA_034434555.1 Candidatus Roseilinea sp. | reverse complement strand
AAGAGACTGAGTGGTCATGCGATCGGGCGACCATCGCCTGCGCGTGAGCCTGCTCTCCAAGGCGCTGGTCGTCGGCGCATACCAGCGCAAGTGCGAGCTTATCGCTGCGCACAGCGACATTGAGCTGACGGTCATGTTGCCGCCGGCCTGGGCCGGCCAGCGCTTGGAACAGGCGCACACCCACGGCTATGCCCTGCGCGTCATCCCGATCCGATTGAACGGTCATTTCCACTTGCATCATTACCCGACGCTGGGGGCCGAGCTGCGCCAAACCAGCCCCTGCGTCCTGCACGTGGACGAAGAGCCGTATAACCTGGCCACCTGGCTGGCCATTCGCCAGGCCGAGCGGCTGCGCCCGCGCCCGCGCGTGCTGTTCTTCTCTTGGCAAAACATCCTGCGCCCCTACCCGCCCCCATTCCGCCAAATGGAGCGCGACGTGCTCCGCCGCGCCGACGCTGCGATCGTCGGCAACGCGGAGGCGCGCGCAGTCTGGCAGGCCAAAGGCTTTCGCAAGCCGATCTACGTCGTCCCCCAGTTCGGCGTGGATGAGGACTTCTTCAGGCCGCTCCCGCGCCCTGCCGAGGATGAATTGTCATTCACGGTGGGCTATGCGGGCCGGCTGGTGGCCGAGAAGGGCGTGGACGTCCTGCTCAGCGCGTTCAGCCGATTGCCGCCCTCGGCGCGCCTGATCATCGCCGGGTCCGGGCCGGCTGAGCCAGCGCTACGCCGACTGGCGCATCATTTGGGCATCGCCGAGCGGGTGACCTTCCGCCCGTTCATCCCCTCTACCCAGATGCCGGCTTTCTACCAATCGCTGGATGCGTTCGTGCTCCCCTCGCGGACGCGCCCCGGCTGGAAGGAGCAGTTTGGGCGGGTGCTGATCGAGGCGATGGCCTGTGGCGTGCCGGTGGTGGCCTCGCGCTGCGGCGAGGCGCCAAACGTGGTGGGCAATGCCGGCTTGGTATTTGACGAAGAAGACGTCGCTGGCCTGGCTGCGCATCTCGGTGAACTCATCAGCCAGCCCCAGCGCCGTGCTGAATTGGCGCGACGTGGCCGCGCGCGGGTGATCGAGCGCTACACCATGCGCCGGATCGCCGATCAGACCGTTGACGTGTATCGCGCGCTCGCCGGCCAGCGCAGCGCTTGATCAATTGCCCTGCGCGCGCAACAGCGCGTCGGCCAGTTCATCGAGGTTGGCGAAGACGTAGTCGGGCGCGATCGCGCTGCGGTTCAGGTCTTCCCGCCCAGTCACGCCGGAGAGCATCAGGATGGTGGTCAAGCCGGCGCGCTGACCGCCCAAGATGTCGGTGTCTAGTCGGTCGCCGATCATGGCTGTGTTCTCCGGGGTGCAGTTCATCCGCGCCATCGCTTGCAATATCATCTCCGGCTGCGGCTTTCCGATGATCAACGGCGCAACACCGGTAGCGGCCTGCAGGGCAGCCAGCACCGCGCCATTGCCCGGCACCAGGCCGCGCTCGCTGGGGAAGGTCAGGTCCGGATTGGTGCCGATGAAGGCAGCCCCGCGGCGGATGAGCAAGCAGGCTTCGGCCAGCTTGGCATAGGTTAGGCCGCGATCCAGGCCAACGACCACGTGGGTGGCGCGTTCAGGCCGTTCGTTGACGACGCATAGGCCGGCGGCGCGCAGTTCCGCGATCAGGCCGGCCTCGCCGATCACAAAGACCTGCGCCTGAGGCGCGTGCCGAGCCAGGTAGCTGGCCGTGGCCTGCGGAGAGGTGAGGATGGCCTCATCTCCCACATTCAGGCCGAATTGTTCCAACTTGGCCAAGTATTCCTCGCGGCTTTTGGTGGCATTATTGGTGGCCAGCACAAAGCGAATGGTCAAGCGATGGAGCGTCTCAAAGAAGCGCTCCAGACCTGGCAGCGGTTGCTTGCCGCGCCAAAGCACGCCGTCCATGTCTATGATGAGATGCCTAACGGCTTGTAATGGGATGCCCCCCACGGCGTTTCTCCTCCTTCGCTACAGCTCCTCGCCGAAACGCGGGCTGTAGCGTCGAAAGATCAAATAGCCGATCATCAGTATGCCGAGCGCGGTGGCCAGCGTGCGCAGCACGAAGTCCCAGTCCGTCAACCGGCCCCAGTACATCAAGTCCTGATAGATGTTGACCAGCGACGCGACCGGGTTGAGCCGGCGCAGCCACAACCCAACCTCGCGCTGGG